>NZ_JASEWO010000183.1:0-8673 GCF_030024295.1 Pantoea sp. Pa-EAmG | reverse complement strand
GAGGAGCCAAAATGAATCAGATTCCGATGACGTTGAAAGGCGCTGAGAAGCTGCGTGAAGAGCTGAACGAACTGAAAACCGTTAAGCGTCCGCGCATCATCGCCTCTATCGCCGAAGCCCGTGAGCACGGCGATCTGAAAGAGAATGCCGAATACCACGCCGCGCGCGAAGAACAGGGGTTCTGCGAAGGGCGTATTCAGGAGATTGAAGCCAAGCTCTCCAATGCACAGGTGATTGACGTGACCGCCATGCCGAAAACCGGCCGCGTGATTTTTGGCGCCACCGTCACCGTGCTGAATGTCGATACCGATGAAGAGTTTACTTACCGGATTGTCGGTGATGACGAAGCGGACTTTAAACAGAACCTGATTTCCGTGAATTCGCCGATGGCGCGCGGTCTGGTGGGCAAAGAGGCCGATGACGTGGCTATTGTCAAAACCCCAGGCGGCGATGTGGAATATGAAGTGCTGAAAGTGGAATACATCTAAGATATTGCTACGCTTTGAAATGCGCAGCTGCATATTGTAAAGAAAGGAAAAAGGCCGCGCTGCGGCCTTTTATCCCATGCAGGAGCATGGCACTTTCTCTGCCCGTCGGACGAGCCGTAACGGTACGCTTAACGTGGCAGAGTAATTTTGCGCTCTTTGGCAGGGCGATACAGCACCAGCACGTTGCCGATGACCTGAACGTTGTTTGCCTTAGTTTCACGCACGATAGCGTCCACGATCAGCTGCTTGGTTTCACGATCTTCCGAGGCAATTTTTACCTTGATCAATTCGTGATGTTCGAGCGCCTGTTCGATCTCGGCGAGCACGCCTTCAGTCAGGCCATTGCCGCCCAGCATGACCACTGGCTTCAGTGGATGGGCAAGGCCTTTCAGGTGCTGTTTTTGTTTGGTACTCAGATTCATCGTATTTTTTACTTACTCAGGGATTGAAAACGGTTCATTCTACCGCCATCTCGGGTATATCGCCAAATCAACGCGACCCATTGCGTGCTGATTTATCGCTACGATGACGATTTAACTGGAAATATTATGACGGGTAAAAAGCGTTCGGCCAGTTCCAGTCGCTGGCTTCAGGAACACTTTAGCGATAAATATGTGCAACAGGCACAGAAAAAAGGGTTGCGCTCGCGCGCCTGGTTTAAACTGGATGAAATTCAGCAGGGTGACAAGCTGTTCAAACCCGGTATGACCGTGGTTGACCTGGGCGCTGCGCCCGGCGGCTGGTCGCAATATGTGGTACAACAGATTGGTTCGGGTGGCCGTATTATTGCCTGCGATCTGCTGCCGATGGATCCCATCGTTGGCGTTGACTTCCTGCAGGGCGATTTTCGCGACGAAGCGGTGTTGAAAGCGTTACTGGAGCGCGTGGGCGACCAGAAAGTGCAGGTGGTGATGTCGGACATGGCGCCGAACATGAGCGGTACGCCTGCGGTCGATATCCCGCGTTCCATGTATTTAGTTGAACTGGCGTTAGAAATGTGTCGGGATGTACTGGCACCTGGCGGCAGTTTTGTAGTGAAAGTGTTTCAGGGAGATGGCTTCGATGAATACCTGCGGGAAATTCGCTCCCTGTTTACGAAAGTGAAAATTCGTAAGCCGGACGCTTCGCGATCACGTTCGCGCGAAGTGTACATTGTGGCGACAGGGCGCAAACTGTAGCCCTCCATACCGGAATCAAAGCAAGGCGAAACGGCGTTTATTCTGATGCGTAATTCTGAGTTTCAGGCTAAACAGGCAAAATCATCAGCGCCGCGATTCCAGGTATGAAGGATATATAGTACCCTACGCTGTCTGTTAACACCGTTGTAATATGAGGTTAATCCCTTGAGTGACATGGCGAAAAACCTGATTCTCTGGTTAGTCATCGCGGTCGTGCTGATGTCTGTCTTCCAGAGCTTTGGGCCCAGCGAGTCGAATGGCCGTAGGGTTGATTATTCAACCTTCCTGTCGGAAGTGAACCAGGATCAGGTCCGCGAGGCACGTATTAACGGGCGTGAGATCAACGTAACCAAAAAAGACAGTAATAAATACACGACCTACATTCCTGTCAACGATCCCAAGTTACTCGATAACCTGTTGACCAAAAACGTCAAAGTTGTGGGTGAACCACCGGAAGAGCCGAGCCTGCTGGCTTCTATCTTCATCTCCTGGTTCCCGATGCTGCTACTGATTGGCGTGTGGATCTTCTTTATGCGGCAGATGCAGGGCGGCGGCGGCAAGGGCGCGATGTCCTTCGGCAAGAGCAAAGCCCGTATGCTGACCGAAGACCAGATCAAAACCACCTTTGCTGACGTTGCGGGTTGCGACGAAGCAAAAGAAGAGGTGGGTGAGCTGGTGGAATACCTGCGTGAGCCGAGCCGCTTCCAGAAGCTGGGCGGTAAAATCCCGAAAGGCGTGCTGATGGTGGGCCCTCCGGGTACCGGTAAAACGCTGCTGGCGAAAGCGATCGCCGGCGAAGCGAAAGTACCGTTCTTCACGATTTCCGGTTCTGACTTCGTAGAAATGTTTGTCGGTGTCGGTGCATCACGTGTGCGCGACATGTTCGAGCAGGCGAAGAAAGCGGCACCGTGCATCATCTTTATTGATGAGATCGATGCGGTGGGTCGTCAGCGTGGCGCCGGTTTAGGCGGTGGTCACGACGAACGTGAGCAGACGCTGAACCAGATGCTGGTTGAGATGGATGGCTTCGAAGGCAATGAAGGCATCATCGTCATCGCCGCGACCAACCGTCCGGACGTACTGGACCCGGCGCTGCTGCGTCCAGGCCGTTTTGACCGCCAGGTGGTGGTAGGTCTGCCAGACGTGCGCGGCCGTGAACAGATTCTGAAAGTGCATATGCGTCGCGTGCCGCTGGCAACCGACATTGATGCCGCGATTATCGCACGTGGTACGCCGGGCTTCTCCGGTGCGGACCTGGCGAACCTGGTCAACGAAGCGGCGCTGTTCGCTGCGCGTGGGAACAAGCGCGTGGTGTCGATGGTCGAGTTCGAGAAAGCGAAAGACAAAATCATGATGGGCGCGGAACGTCGCTCCATGGTGATGACAGAAGCGCAGAAAGAATCCACCGCGTATCACGAAGCGGGCCATGCGATTATTGGTCGCCTGGTGCCGGAACACGATCCGGTGCATAAAGTGACGATCATCCCGCGCGGCCGTGCGCTGGGTGTGACCTTCTTCCTGCCTGAAGGCGACGCAATCAGCGCCAGCCGTCAGAAGCTGGAGAGCCAGATTTCAACGCTGTACGGCGGCCGTCTGGCAGAAGAGATCATCTACGGGGCGGAACACGTTTCAACCGGTGCTTCAAACGACATCAAAGTGGCGACCAACCTGGCGCGCAACATGGTGACGCAGTGGGGCTTCTCGGAAAAACTCGGTCCGCTGCTGTATGCGGAAGAGGACGGTGAAGTGTTCCTCGGTCGTTCAGTGGCGAAAGCCAAACACATGTCGGACGAAACGGCACGCATCATCGACCAGGAAGTTAAACACCTGATCGACAGCAACTACCAGCGTGCTCGTGTTCTGCTGGGTGAGAACATGGACATCCTTCACGCGATGAAAGACGCGCTGATGAAGTATGAAACCATCGACGCACCGCAGATCGACGACCTGATGGCGCGCCGCGAAGTGCGTCCGCCAGCAGGCTGGGAAGATCCAGGCAGCAACAACTCTGACAGCAACGGTACGCCAAAGGCGCCACGTCCGGTTGATGAACCGCGTACGCCAAACCCAGGCAACACCATGTCAGAACAGTTCGACAAGTAACAGGCCTGTTCCTAAGCAAAAACCCCGGCTGGTCCGGGGTTTTTTACATTCCACAATCCAGTGATCCCTCAGGGAGATTTTCGCCATGAAGTTGTACGCCCGTGATACCCATCTCGATCTGTCGTTTCCCCATGTGATGGGAATTTTAAATGTCACGCCGGACTCCTTTTCTGATGGCGGAACGCACAATACGCTGGTCGACGCGCTCACGCACACCAACGAGATGGTGAATGCCGGTGCCACGATTATCGATGTGGGCGGCGAATCAACCCGTCCCGGTGCCGATGAAGTCTCAGTGGAAGAGGAACTGGCGCGGGTGATCCCGGTGGTGGAAGCCATTGCGCAGCGCTTTGAAGTGTGGATTTCGGTGGATACGTCAAAAGCAGAAGTGATCCGCGAAGCCGCGCGAGTGGGCGCTCACATCATTAACGATATCCGCTCGCTGTCCGAGCCGGGGGCGTTACAGGCCGCCGCAGATACTGGTCTGCCGGTATGCCTGATGCACATGCAGGGCGAACCGCGCACCATGCAGCAGGCACCGGAATATCAGCACATCGTAAGCGAAGTGGACGCTTACTTCGCCGCGCAGATCGCCCGCTGTGAAGCGGCCGGCATTAAAAAAGAGCGTCTGCTGCTCGACCCGGGCTTCGGTTTCGGTAAGAATCTCAGCCACAATTATGAGCTGCTGGCGCATCTCAGTGATTTTCACCATCACGATCTGCCGCTGCTGGTGGGCATGTCGCGTAAGTCGATGATTGGCCAGCTGTTAAACGTCGGCCCGGCACAGCGTCTGACCGGCAGCCTGAGCTGCGCGGTGATCGCCGCCATGCAGGGCGCGCAGATTATTCGCGTGCATGACGTTAAAGAAACTGTCGAAGCGATGCGCATCGTCGAGGCGACACGGAGAGCAAAAGGATAAAGGCATGAGCGATCGTAAATATTTCGGTACGGATGGGATTCGCGGCAAAGTGGGTGAAGCGCCCATTACCCCGGACTTTGTGTTGAAGCTGGGTTTTGCTGCCGGCAAAGTGCTGGCCCGTTCCGGCTCGCGCAAAGTATTGATTGGTAAAGATACACGTATTTCCGGCTACATGCTGGAATCGGCGCTGGAAGCCGGTCTGGCGGCTGCCGGGCTGTCTGCCGCGTTCACCGGCCCGATGCCCACGCCGGCCATTGCCTACCTGACGCGCACTTTCCGCGCCGAGGCGGGCATCGTGATCTCCGCGTCGCACAACCCGTTTGACGACAACGGCATCAAATTCTTCTCTGCCGAAGGCACCAAACTGCCGGACGACGTCGAAGCCGCCATTGAGCTGGAGCTGGAGAAGCCGCTGACCTGCGTCGAGTCCGCTGAGCTGGGCCGCGCCAGCCGTATCGTCGATGCCGCCGGGCGTTACATTGAGTTCTGCAAAGGCACTTTTCCCAGCGAGCTGAGCCTGAACGGGCTGAAGATCGTGGTGGACTGCGCCAACGGCGCGACCTATCACATCGCGCCGAATGTGCTGCGTGAACTGGGTGCGAAGGTGATTGCGATTGGCGTGCAGCCGGACGGCATGAACATCAACAAAGAGTGCGGCGCTACCGATTTGCGTCAGCTGCAGCAGCGCGTGCTGGATGAAAAAGCCGATCTCGGCCTGGCCTATGACGGCGATGGCGACCGCATCATGATGGTGGATCATCTTGGACAGAAGGTGGATGGCGACCAGATTCTCTACATCATCGCGCGCGAAGCGCTGCGTCAGGGTCAGCTGCGCGGCGGCGTGGTCGGCACGCTGATGAGCAACATGGGGCTGGAGCTGGCGCTGAAACAGCTGGGGATTCCGTTTACCCGTGCCAAAGTGGGCGACCGCTATGTGCTGGAAAAAATGCAGGAGAAGGGCTGGCGCATGGGCGCGGAGAACTCCGGCCACGTGATCCTGCTGGATAAAATCAGCACCGGTGACGGCATCGTAGCAAGTTTGCAAGTACTTACTGCGATTGTGCGCAACCACATGAGTCTGCACGATCTGTGCAGCGGCATGAAGATGCTGCCACAGGTGCTGGTGAATGTGCGTTTCAGCGGCAGCCACGATCCGCTGGAGAGCGACAGCGTCAAAGCGGCTGCCGCAGAGGTGGAAAAAACGCTGGCCGGGCGCGGGCGCGTGCTGTTGCGTAAATCCGGTACCGAGCCGCTGATTCGCGTGATGGTGGAAGGCGAGGATGAGGCGCAGGTGACCGAACTGGCGCACAAAATTGCCGATGCGGTAAAAGCGGTTTAACCGTGTTACGGGCGGTCAGTTTGCTGCTTTCCGCCTGTAAAATCACCGGGATGGCGCTTTTTTCCGCAATCGCAAAACTTCGTGTAAATTGCGCTTGCAGAGGTATGCGCCTTTGGTTAGTATTCACACCCGCTTCTGATGGGTGATGACGAGACTCCCCGTCAATATTGGTTGAAGCTTTAACTGTGCGGATAACGCGCAAGGAAACAGGTTGATTATGTACGAAGCTCTGTTGGTTGTTTTCCTTATTGTAGCGATTGGCCTCGTTGGTCTGATCATGCTGCAGCAAGGCAAAGGCGCTGATATGGGAGCCTCATTCGGTGCAGGCGCCTCTGGTACACTGTTCGGTTCAACCGGGTCTGGTAACTTTATGACTCGTATGACCGCTGTGCTGGCGACCTTGTTCTTCATTATCAGTCTGGTTCTGGGCAATCTGAACACCAACAAGTCTTCTAAAGGAAGCGAGTGGGAAAACCTCACTGCGCCGGCTCAGTCTCAACAACAGACTCAGCCAGCTAAACCGGCCACGCCGGGCAATGACATCCCACAGTAATATCGTCAACGCTTAAAGCGGCAATACAACGTCGCAGTCAGTGCAGTACCGAGGTGGTGAAATTGGTAGACACGCTACCTTGAGGTGGTAGTGCTCGAAAGGGCTTACGGGTTCAAGTCCCGTCCTCGGTACCAAATCTCAGTAAAACTTGCTTTTTTCGCAAGATCGGCGTAATATTCGCCACGTTTTCGGACGCGGGGTGGAGCAGCCTGGTAGCTCGTCGGGCTCATAACCCGAAGGTCGTCGGTTCAAATCCGGCCCCCGCAACCACTTTCCCTTAGAGTTCTTTTTCAAATATACTGTATGCATCGACGGACGCATCCTCAGTGAGTTTTTGAAAAAAATTCTTTTGGATTATGTGCCGAAGCCGCCATGCGGCGTACAGGGTCCAGTCACAAAAAGCCCCGAATTTTCGGGGTTTTTTGTTATCAGGAATCGCAACACTGGGCTATAGGCCCTTTTTTTATGTCTTGGGGGTGGGCTTGTCCACATTAGAGCAAAAATTGACTGATTTGATCACCGCTCCAGTAGAAGCGCTTGGCTACGAATTGGTCGGTATCGAATTCGTTCGCGGTCGCACATCGACTTTGCGCATCTATATTGATAGTGAAGACGGTATCAATGTTGATGATTGTGCCGATGTTAGCCACCAGGTCAGCGCTGTAATGGATGTGGAAGATCCGATTACTGTCGCTTACAACCTTGAAGTTTCCTCGCCAGGTCTCGAGCGTCCTCTTTTCACTGCTGAACACTATACTCGTTTCGTCGGTGATGAAGTGAGCGTGGTGCTGCGTATGGCCGTACAGAACCGCCGTAAATGGCAGGGCATCATCAAGTCTGTTGAGGGCGAGATGATCACGGTGACCGTTGAGGGTAACGATGAAGTGTTCGCGCTGAGCAACATTCAGAAAGCGAACCTGGTCCCCCACTTTTAAAAGTCCGGATTGAGGCTAACCAGGATGAACAAAGAGATCTTAGCTGTAGTAGAAGCCGTTTCTAACGAAAAAGCCCTGCCGCGTGAGAAAATCTTCGAAGCGCTGGAGAGCGCTTTGGCCACTGCGACCAAGAAGAAGTATGAGCAGGAAATCGACGTGCGCGTCAGCATTGACCGTCGCAGCGGCGATTTCGACACCTTCCGTCGCTGGGTGGTGGTAGAAGAAGTCACGCAGCCAACGCGCGAGATCACGCTGGAAGCAGCACGCTTTGAAGATGAAGCCTTCAATCTGGGCGATTATGTTGAAGATCAGATCGAATCTGTCACCTTCGACCGTATCACCACGCAGACCGCGAAACAGGTTATCGTCCAGAAAGTGCGTGAAGCCGAGCGCGCGATGGTGGTCGATCAGTTCCGCGAGCAGGAAGGCGAAATCATCACCGGCGTGGTGAAGAAAGTGAATCGCGACAACATTTCACTGGATCTCGGCAACAACGCCGAAGCGGTGATTGTGCGTGAAGACATGCTGCCGCGTGAAAACTTCCGCCCGGGTGACCGTATTCGCGGCGTGCTGTATGCCGTGCGTCCGGAAGCGCGTGGTGCGCAACTGTTCGTTACCCGCTCCAAACCGGAGATGCTGATCGAACTGTTCCGCATTGAAGTGCCGGAGATTGGCGAAGAAGTTATCGAGATCAAAGCGGCAGCGCGCGATCCGGGTTCACGCGCCAAAATTGCGGTAAAAACTAACGACAAACGTATCGATCCGGTCGGTGCCTGCGTCGGTATGCGCGGTGCGCGCGTGCAGGCGGTGTCCAGCGAGCTGGGCGGCGAGCGTATTGATATCGTGCTGTGGGACGACAACCCGGCACAGTTCGTGATTAACGCCATGGCACCTGCCGATGTGGCGTCAATTGTGGTGGATGAAGACAATCACACCATGGATATCGCTGTTGAAGCCGGCAATCTGGCTCAGGCGATTGGCCGTAATGGCCAAAACGTGCGTCTGGCATCCCAGCTGAGCGGCTGGGAGCTGAACGTGATGACCGTCGATGATCTGCAGGCTAAGCATCAGGCTGAAGCCCATGCGGCGATCGATACCTTCACTAAACATCTCGACATCGACGAAGAGTTCGCCACCGTTCTGGTGGAAGAGGGCTTC
>NZ_JASEWO010000182.1:0-8705 GCF_030024295.1 Pantoea sp. Pa-EAmG | reverse complement strand
GTTTATTCATGAGCGATGCACTCAAAGCATTGAACAATCTTCGTACGCTGCGTGCTGAAGCACGTAATATTGAGGTTGCGGTATTAAACGAAATGCTGGAGAAGTTTGCCGTGGTGGTCGCCGAACGCCGCGAAGAGACGGCTGCAGAGAGTGCTGCACAGCGCGAAAAAGAAGAGAAGCTGGCGTTATATAAAGAGATGCTGCGCAAAGACGGCATTACAATTAATGAACTGGCGCAATTAAACCAGGGTGAAACGAAGAGCAAAGCAAAACGTGCACCGCGTCCGGCGAAGTATAAATTTACCGACGAACAGGGTAATGAGAAATTCTGGACCGGTCAGGGTCGTACTCCCTCGCCGATAAAGTCAGCGATTGACGCTGGCGGTTCGCTGGATGATTTTCTGATTTAATCCAGTCGCAGGAAATCGGGGCGGAACCGGCTAATTGCCGCATCACCGCCCCTGTATCGCGGCACCCTAAATGCTTTCATGCAATCCTTTCATGCATTCCTTTCATACAGTGTGCCGCGAGGTGATCAGGCCATTACGCCTTCCCACACCCGCCCGTCAGATTAACGCTGCACAGGCGCGCGCAATGCGTTTACCCGCCTCCTCAACGCTATCGATATCCGTGGCGATCGATAAACGGAAATACGGCGACAGGCCGTAAGCACTGCCCGCCACGCCGGACACACCGCTCTCCAGCAGATAATTCAGCACATCCTGTTCATCATGCAGTACGGCGCCGTCAGGCCGGGTTTTGCCCAGCAGGCCAGCACAGCGACAAAAGACAAAAAATGCGCCCTGAGGTTGCAGCACTTCAATGCCGGCCACCTGCTGCAACTGCTGCACAATGACATCGCGTCGCGCCTGATACGCGGCGCGCTGCGGGGGCAGAAAATCGAGCCCACCGTTAAAGGCCGCAACCGCCGCCGCCTGGCTGATGGCGCTGGCGCCAGAGCTGTTCTGCGACTGCACCACCACCATGGCATCAATCAGCGGCTGCGGCCCGGCAGCAAAGCCAATGCGCCAGCCGGTCATGGCATAAGTTTTCGACACGCCTCCCACCAGCAAAACGCGTTCAGCCAGTTCCGGCGCCACCTGCAGCAGACTAACGTGCTGACGATCGTCAAACAGGATATGTTCGTACAACTCATCCAGCATAATCAGCACATTGGGATGATCGCGCAGCACCATAGCCAGGGCCTGCAACTCCTGTGCGCTGTACACCATGCCAGAGGGATTGCCGGGATTGTTCAGCACCAGCCAGCGGGTTTTCTCAGTGATCGCCTGCGCCAGCTGCGCCGGCTGCAGCTTGTACTGCTGCTCAAGCGGACAAGGCAGCAGCACCGCCTCGCCACCGTTGAAACGCACACTGTCCGGAAAAGTTGGCCAGTATGGCGTGGGCACAATCACCTCGTCGCCGTCGTTTAGCGTCGCGGCAAACGCGTTGAAGATGATCTGTTTTGCGCCGTTGGCGATACAGATTTGCTCCAGCGCGTACTGCAGCTGATTCTCGCGCGCCAGTTTGGCCTGCACCGCTTTACGCAGCGCGGTGGTGCCATTGGTCGGCGTATAACGGGTTTCACCGCCATCCATCGCGGCGCTGGCGGCGGCACGGATGTGCGCGGGCGTATCAAAATCCGGCTCACCGGTGGTGAGGTCAAGAATATCCACGCCCTGCTCTTTTAGCTGGCGCGTCAGCTGACGTGCCGCCGCGTTAGCCGAGAGCGACACAGACTGTACGCGCTTCGATAGGGTGATCATGTTTCGCTCCTGTCTCTCACACTACCGGCAGGCCGAGGTTTTCACGCAGCGTGGCGAACTCGTACTCTTCGCGGAACAGACCGCGACGGCGCAGTTCCGGAATCACCAGCTCCACAAACAAATCAAGCTGCTCGGACATGATCGCCGGCATGATGTTGAAACCATCGGCACCGCCCTCGTTGAGCCACAGCTCAAAGTCATCGGCAATATCCTGCGCGGTACCGACGATTACCCGGTGACCACGCGATCCGGCGGCTACCGCAGCCAGTTCGCGCAGCGTCAGATTTTCACGTTTCGCCATGTCGGTCATCAGTTTCACGCGGCTCTGGTTGCCTTCACCCAGCGGCACTTCCGGCACCGGACCGTCGAGCGGATACTGGCTCAGATCCATATTGAAACGCAGCGAGAGCTGACGCAGACCGTTGTCGATATCAACCAGCGTGTTGAGCTCTTTCCACAGCGCTTTGGCCTCTTCGCGCGTGCGGCCAACAATCGGCATCACGCCAGGCATGATCACCACGTGATCCGGATTGCGTCCGGCGGCAATCACCTGATCTTTCTGCGAACGGTAGAAGCTTTGTGCTTCTTCCAGGCTGGCCGAGGCGGTGAAAATCACCTCGGCGGTCTCTGCCGCCAGCTTCTGCCCATCGCTGGAAGAACCGGCTTCGATAATCACCGGACGCCCCTGCGGTGAGCGGGTAATGTTCAGCGGACCCTGCACCTGGAAGTGCTCGCCGACGTGGTTAATCGGCTGAATTTTGTCATCAATGAAGTACTGACCGGTCTCTTTGTTGGGCTGCACCGCCCCCGCCTGCCAGCCGTCCCACAGCTTATAGGTGACATCGAGGAATTCACGCGCGCGCGCATAGCGCTCCGCATGATTAGGCATATCGCTGCGGCTGAAGTTACGCGCCACATCGGTAGAGAACGACGTCACCACGTTCCAGGCGGCGCGGCCGCGGCTAATGTGGTCCAGCGACGAGAAGCTGCGCGCCATGGTGAACGGGTCGCTAAAGGTAGTCGAGGCGGTCGCCGCCAGGCCAATACGCTTGGTGTTGACCGCCAGCGCCGACAGCAGCGTTAACGGCTCCAGACGCGCCATGGTGGAAGGCAGACGATACATGCTGGTCGCCAGTGCATCACCCACGAAGAACAGATCAAACTTACCGGCTTCGGCTTTTTTCGCGATGGTGATCAGCCAGTCAATATCCGTCGGATCGCCCAGATTTTCCGTCAGCCGCCAGCCGCTCACGTGCTGTCCAACCGGTTGCACAAACAGCCCTAAACGGATGCGGCGTGAAGATGAAGTAGCCATATTTTTTCCTGGTCAATAAAAGGGTCGATAACAATTAAAAGGCGTTCTCGGTCGCCAGCAGCGCCTGCTCTAAGGCATCCGCGCTGATGCGGAACGGCAAACGTTCGGCGCTGGCCGCCGGGAATTTGATCTGTTCAGCAATGCTTCTGATGGCTGCGCGACGATCGCCGTGCAGCGGCGCTAAGGTCAGCGGCATATCATACTGCCGCAGCAGCGCCAGCAGCGCGGCGTCCGGCTCACCGTCGTGCTCAATCAGCGACTGCACCAGCAGGCTGTAACCGACTTTTTCACCGTGCAGCCAGTGGTGCAGCTCCGGCTGATGGGTCAGACGGTTATGAATGGCATGGGCAAAGCCTGGCGTTGGCAGCACGTCACGCACGCTGTTGGCCAGGCCGGCCAGCACAATACTGGCATCAATCACCTTCACCAGATCTGGCGTCACGCGCTGTTGCTGGTTGGCCAGCACGGCGGCGGCACCGTGCTGGCGATAGACATCCAGCGCGCGCTGCGCGGTCATCACTTTAAGATCGAGGGCGAGATCGTGGGGGTTGTGCCGCAGATAAGGATAGAACTCGTAGTATTTAGCCAGCGCGTCGACAATGCCCGCTTTGAGGTAACGCACATCACTTTGCGCGATCACTTCGCTGTCTACCAGCACCAGTTCAGGCATTTTGCCCAGCGGCTGGCTGCGCACGTGGCCGCCCTGCGCGTCATAAATAATCGCCACCGGCGACCAGGCGGCACAGGTCGCCGCGACGGTGGCGAAATTAACGACGGTGATTTCCGGTAACTGGCTGCCGACCGCTTTAGCCGCATCCAGTACGCGCCCGCCGCCAATTGCCAGCAGCAGTTCAGCCTGCTGCTGTTGCAAATTGCTTTTCAGCGTATCAATGGCCGCGTCGGTGCATTCGCCGTGCAAATACTCGATTTCCCAGCGAATACCACAGGTTTCCAGACTTTGCGTTAATTGCGGATTAACCGCCTGCCAGGCGCGTGGAGAGGTGAAAATACGGATATGCGTAGCATAAGGTTTAATGAATTCACCGGTGCGCGCACGCAGTCCCGGTTCGTGTGCGTAGGCACGCGGAGATTTAATCGCTAACACGTTGTCACCCTGATTAGGAAAAACGCCATAACAAAATTGTTATATTTCAGAGGATTAATGCGAAATAGTTATAGCGCTATGTATTTTATGCATACTACGGTAAATGGCGATTTGTGCAATGAAAAAGCCGCCATTTCATTTTCACAAATTTGCATTAGCTTATCCGTATTTCACATATAGGCCGTCAGCGCTTTACTGCTACTCTGAGCCTTCTTTCTTTATCGCCCACCGGGCGGTTTTCCGGGGATAGCTATGACACTTGAGTTTCGTCAGGTCACAGAAGACGAAGTGGACACTTATCAGGCGCTGATGCATGCCGCCTATGCGCCCACGCTGGCGCTGGGGATCAAATTTGATGCGGCCACCGCTGACCGCGAGAAAACGCTGCGGCATCTGCAAAGCCACGGCGTGTATGCGCTGTATGCCCAGGGCGTGATGGTCTCCTCGGTCACCGTGCGTTATCCATGGGGCCCGCTGCCGGGTCCGTTCGGCCTGCCGCATATCGGCTGGTTTGGTGCTCACCCGGACTATGCGGGGCAGCAGTTTGGCCGCCAGGTTCAGGATCGCCTGGAGCAGGAAATTTTACGCGGCCAGTTACGCGCACCGGCAGTTTCGCTCGGTACCGCCATCAGCCATCCTTGGCTGATTGATATGTATCGCAAGAGCGGATTTGTGCTCATGCACACCACCGATCTCGGCAAAGGCCACATCACGCAATATATGAAAAAAGTGCTGGATGAAACCGCGCACGATGCCTGGCTGACGCGCCAGGCGGCATCACAAGGAAGCCAGGCATGAGCCAACTGAATGAAACAGCGCTGGGCGAGCAGCTGATCGCCTTTCGCCACGAACTGCATCGTTTTCCGGAACTCTCCAATCAGGAGTTTGAAACTACCGCCCGCCTGCGCCAGCAGCTGGAACAGCACCAGATTCGCATCGTTGATTTGCCACTGAAAACCGGTCTGGTGGCAGAGGTCGGTCCGGCACAGGGACCGCTGATTGTGCTGCGTTCGGATATTGATGCGCTGCCGATTGAAGAGCAGTCGGACGTCGCTTTTCGTTCGGAGCGTCCCGGCGTGATGCATGCCTGCGGCCACGATTTTCACGCTTCCGCTGCACTCGGCGCGGCGATTCTGCTTAAGCAGCAGGAGGCAACGCTGCCCGGCCGCGTGCGGATTCTGTTCCAGGCCGCCGAAGAGACCGGCCAGGGCGCGCCGGATGTCATCGCCACCGGCGCGCTGCAGGAGGCGGTGGCGATTTTCGGCATTCATAACGATCCGTCGCTGCCGCCTGGCGTGGTGGGCAGCAAAGCCGGCGCGCTGACCGCGGCGGTGGATCGCTTCGATATCCGCATCACCGGCACCGGCAGCCATGCCGCCAAACCGCATCAGGGCAACGATCCGATCGTTATCGCGGCGCAGATTGTCTCCGCGGCGCAAACGCTGATTAGCCGTAACGCCCCCTCCGCTGACAACGCGGTGGTGTCGATCACCCAGCTGCACAGCGGCAGCACCTGGAACGTCATTCCGGACAGCGCCTGGCTGGAAGGCACGGTGCGCACCTTCTCTCAGTCCACGCGTGAGCGACTGGAGCAGCGCTTCCGCGAAATCGTGCTTGGCCTTGGTGCGGCTTTTGCCGCAGAGGTTGAGTTTAACTGGCACGCCGGTCCGCCTGCGGTGGTGAATGATGCGCACTGGGCGGATTTTGCTCTGCAGCAGGCCACCGCCAGCGGACTTGAGGCGCGCGTGGTGGAAGCCAGCCCGATCGGCGAAGATTTTGCTTTTTATCAGCAACAGCTGCCCGGTGCCTTTGTGATGATCGGCACTGGTGAACCTTATGCGCTGCACCATCCGGCTTTTCGCATCAATGATGCGGTGTTACTGCCCACCTCACGCTACCTCGCGCAGCTCGCCGTGGCGGCGCTGCGCAGTCTGGAGCAGGCATGAACCTGAGCGTCGCGCTGGCTGAGCGCATCCTGCAAAGCCAGCCGGATACGGCGGCACGTGATGCCGCGCGCACTGGCGTGCAGGATTTTCTCGCTGTGAGCTGGCCGGTGTTACAGCAGCAGGTGCCGGACAGCGGCTTACCGGCGCTGCGACAGGTTTATGGCGACGGCAGCGTACGCTCACAGGCGTTACTGCTGGGCTATGCCGGCCATGCGCTGGATTACGATGATTTCCATGCCGATTTTCGCGGCCATCCCAGCGTGGCGATTCTGCCCGCGCTGTTTGCCTGGCAGCAGCAGCAGCCCGCCACTGCCGAAGCGTTCCTTGATGCCTATGTCATCGGCGTGGAAGTGGCTGGCCGGCTGGGACTGGCCGCCAGCCAGCAACACTATGCGCTGGGTTATCACAACACGGCCACGCTGGGCACGCTGGCGGCGGCGGCCGCGCTGGCACGTCTGCTGCAGCTTAATGCAACCGACTGCGCCACGCTGATCGGCATCGCGGCGACCCAGGCCAGCGGACTGCGCGCTCAGTTTGGTTCAGCGGTGAAGCCGCTGCACGCCGGACTGGCGGCAGAGCGTGCGGTGATGGCGGCGCAGCTGACGCTGGCGAAATTCGATGGCCGGCATGAAGGCGTGCTCGACGCGTTTCTCGCCGCCAGCAGTAACGGCGAGGCGCAGCCGCAACGGCTGGTGGAAAACTGGGGCGCGCCGTGGCGCATCAGTACCCCCGGTCTGGAGTTCAAACCCTTCCCCACCTGCGCCGGAACTCACAGCGCTGCCGAAGCGGCACGTCTGCTGCGGCGCGCCTGGCTGGCGGAAGGTCACTCGCTGGACTCACTGCTGGAAAATATTGATGACATCACGGTCGCCTTCCCGCCGGGTGGTGACATCGCGGCGGCAGTTCGCGTGCCGGCTAACGGCATCGAAGCACGCTTTAGCCTGGAGTACGTGATTGCCGCCATGCTGATGTACGACGATTTACGGCTGGAAGATTTTGCCGAAGGTGCACTCAATCCGGCGGTGATGCCGCTGGCGGCCAAAGTGCGTCGCACGCCGGATGCGTCCGCGCCGCCCGATGCGCTCAACCCGGCGCGGCGTTTTCATCTCGTCACGCTGACGCTGAAAGAGGGTCGTCAGCTGCAGCAGCGCCGCACGCGGCAGCAGTCGCTGGCGGATGGCGTAGATGTGGCGGCCAAACTGCGTCAGGCGCTGCGCCATGAAGTGCCGGCGCGCCAGCAGCAGTTACTGGCTATCAGCGAGCTGCAAAGCACGGCGGATTTGGCTACATTAAGCCGACTGTTGCGCGCCTGATTCCTGCCGGCGCGCGTTCTTCGCTTAAGGCTGGCGTATCATGTCTAAAACTCAGCGGCTTCCCGAACTGCTGCAATTGCTGCGCTGTCATCGCTATCCGCTGACCGCGCAGCGTATCGCCGAACAACTGCACATCAGCGTGCGCACCGTCTATCGTGACATTCTTAGTTTGCAGCAGCAGGGCGTAGAGATTGAGGGCAGCGCGGGCGTTGGCTATTTGCTGAAATCCGACGGCCATTTGCCACCGCTGATGTTTTCCCGGCAGGAGATTGATGCGCTGGTGCTTGGGCTCAACTGGGTCACCCGACACACCGACGATGAGCTTAAGTCCGCCGCGCGCCATGCGCTGGCCAAAGTCCAGGCTGTGATTCCGTCCCATCTTACGCAGAGTATCGATCACCAGTCGCTGCTGATCGCCTCCCAGGGCGAAGCCTTGTTCGAAACCCATCTGCCGCAGATTCGCCAGGCAATCCATCAGCGCAGCAAGATCAGCCTGCGCTACAAAGATCTGCAGGATAACCTCTCCACCCGCACCATCTGGCCGGTGGTGATTGGCTACTTTGAACGCGTGCGCCTGCTGTGCGGCTGGTGCGAACTGCGCCAGGAGTTCCGCAATTTCCGCGTCGACCGCATTGAAGCGATCAGCGTCACCAGCGAACTCTATCCCGGCACGCGTCATCAGTTGCTGAAACGCTGGCGGGATTATCACCATTTGCGTCACCCGGTGGACAGCGCGACACGCTAGCGACATAAAGTTGCCATAAGCGACAAAATGTCGCATACTTAGCCGCGTGCAGCAGTAATCGCAACTCAACATTACAACAGTCAGTCCATCACCGCTTTCATCCGCGAGGTAATATTCATGGCCACAAGTATTCGTTTAGACGATGACTTCGTGAGCGACGTAAAAATTCACGCTGAAGCCGCCAGCCGCAGCATTCCAAAGCAGATTGAGCATTGGGCGAAGATCGGCCGGATTGCTGAGGATAATCCGGACTTACCGTATAGCTTCATCGCTGAAGTATTGATCGCCCAGGCTGAAGTCGATAATCAGAAGGTTTCGCCGTATGTCCGCCGAACACCCCGATCCAAAACCACAAAATAGCATCGAGGTTTATCAAACACGCCGCTTTGAAAAAACGCTCGATAAATTGCCCGATACACAGCGTGCCATCGTCGAGGATGAGATCGACAGGATTGTTGATGCGCCTGAAATCGGTGAGCTCAAGAGAGGTGACTTAAACTTTTTACGCGTGCACA
>NZ_JASEWO010000181.1:0-8723 GCF_030024295.1 Pantoea sp. Pa-EAmG | reverse complement strand
CCGTAGGTGGTATTAATAACAGTGTTTCCACTTGAGGAAACTGCGCTACCTGAGACGGCGGTTACCGTGGTGCCAGTGGGTATCGTTCCTGCAATCGAACTGGTGTCATTCGTTAACAGGTTCCCGGTGACCGTCGCCGCAACCGTCACCGCCAGCGTAGTGATATCCGATACTGTGCTGATAGTGGTGGTCGGCAACACGCCCACACTCACGTTTGAACCGATAACTACTGCATAGTTGCCCGTGCCCAAATTGCTGTAGGTGATGTTGGCACCGGTTTGTGTACCCAGTGAAATCAATCCCGTTGACAGATAACTGCCGTTAGTTTGGATCAACAACCAGGTCCCATCCGTCTGCTGCTCGTACAGATACAGAGAGTAAGTTGAAATCAGACTGATGCCGCCCACAGAACCGTTCAACGTGATGGTGCGGGTATCTTCCGGCCCTACCGAGAACACATAGGCGTTACCGTTCGACAAGACAGTCGCATTCAACACGCTTCCTAAACCGACATTGGCGAGCGCCACATGCGAAACACTGGTCGTGCCATTATTGATGGTGCCTTGTGTGGTACTGTAATCCACCTCATTGGTGTCGTTTGTGGCAACTACACGAATGGCACCGACCAACGGTGTGCTGGTTGAAACGTTACCTGCCCGATCCGTCTGAGTCACTGACAGGGTAGCTCCGGTGATTTGCGCAGTAGTGAGTGAGACTGACCATGTGCCGCCCGTACCTACGGTCGCTGTTCCTATAGCTGCACCGCCTGCATCACGGACGGTGACGGTAGCGCCCACTTCACCGCTACCCGTCACCACCGTACCCGCGGTGTTAATCGCCAGACCCGATACGGCCGCAGGGGCGACGGTATCAACATTGACCGTTGCCGTGGTATTCCCTGTACTGACGTTCCCTGCAGTGTCGGTCACCGTGGTGCTCAGGGTATGAGCACCATTACTTAGTGCCGCGGGGGTGAATGTCCAGGTGCCCCCTGCCCCTACCGTGACCGAACCCAGCGCCGTTGCGCCATCAAAGATAGTCACAACTGCACCGACTTCTGCTGTGCCACTCAGTACTGGCGTGGTATCACGGGTATACGCGCCATTAGCCAGGGTGACCGGCGTTGTACCGGCATCATCTATAATCGTGAGCGTACTGGCTGATGGGGCCACAGTGTCAACAAGCAGCGTGGTTGAGGCTGCCGGACTCACGTTGCCCGCTGCATCGGTCTGAGTCACGCTCAACGTATGCGTACCGTTGCTTAAGGTGCCAGTGACAAAGCTCCAGCTTCCGTTGCTGGCAACCGTCGCAGTACCCAGCAGCGTAGTGCCTTCATAGACGCTGATGCGCGCACCCGCCTCACCGGTTCCGCTCAACAGTGGTGTACTGTCGTTGGTGACACCATTGTTTGGAATCGTGACGGGTGTATTGCCATTGTTGTTACTGGCAATCAGGCTCACAGCAGAGGGTGCCGTGGTGTCCACGATGACTGTGGCACTGGTGGTGCCACTGACATTCCCTGCTGCATCCGTCACGGTTGCGGTCAACGGATGGCTGCCCGTACCGAGCACTGCTGTGGTGAAGGTCCAGGCACCGTTGGTACCCGCCGTCGTGGTACCAAGAAGAACCCCGTTATCATAAATGCTGACACGACTGCCCGCCTCTGCCACACCGCTCAGGGTTGGTGTGGTGTCATTGGTTAAACCGCCTGTCGGTACTACCACACCGGTAATATCATTGGTAATCACCAGCGTGGTGGCGGTTGGTGCGATGGTGTCCACAATCACCGTGTAGATGCCAGAGGCTGGGCTGACGTTGCCCGCGGCATCTTTCACCGTCACGCTTAGAGCATGGCTACCGTTGGTCAGGGCAGTAGCCGGTGTGAAACTCCAGGCACCGGATCCATTGGCAGTAGTCGAACCCAGTACCGTGTTGCCGTCATACACCGTCACAATCGCATCCGCTTCCGAGGTGCCGCTGAGCACTGGCGTACTATCGTTGGTTGACCCGCCACTGGACACGGTAACATTAGGCGTCACGCTGTCGTTGGTCACTGTCAGGTTGGAGGCCGCGACCGGCACGCCTGTATCAATGGTCAATGTGATAGGGGTTGGCGTACTGACATTGCCCGCCGCATCCGTTGCCGTGACGCTCAGGTTATGCGTGCCGTCAGTCAGTGTGGCGCTGGTGAGGCTCCATGCTCCACTGCTGCTCGCCGTCGTTGATCCTAGCACCGTGTTGCCTTCACGTACGATAACGATACTACCCGCCTCTGCAGTGCCGCTCAGCGCTGGCGTGTTGTCATTGGTGCTGCCGCCGTTGGCGATGGCAATCGGTGTTGAGCCATTGTTGTTGCTGGCTGCAACCGTGACGGCGCCCGGTGCGGTGGTATCAATGGTGACCGTCGCCGCCGTTGAGCCGCTGACGTTACCTGCCGCATCGGTCACGGTCGCTGTGAGCGGATGGCTGCCTGCGCCGAGTGCCGCAGTCGTGAAACTCCATGCACCGTTGGTGCCCGCAGTGGCGGTTCCCAGCAAGACCCCGTTGTCATAAATGCTGATACGGCTGCCCGCTTCCGCCACCCCGCTTAAGGTTGGCGTGGTGTCATTGGTTGCCCCGCCCGCTGGCACAACCATCCCCGTGGTGTCATTGGTGACCACCAGCGTTGTAGCGGTCGGTGCGACGGTATCGACGATGAGAGGGAAGTTGGTTGCGCTGCTGGTATTCCCTGCGGCATCCGTCACGGTGACACTCAATGAATGCGCGCCGTTAGTGAGGGTTGCGGTGGTAAATGTCCAGGCGCCATCGGCCCCGGCAATCACGGTACCCAACACTGTGGTGCTATCGTAAACAGTGACGACATTACCGGCTACACCGGCAGTACCTGACAAGGTTGGCGTGCTGTCATTGGTGGTCGTACCACTGGTCAACTGCCCCGTCACCGGCGCCACGTCATCTGTCACAATCAGGTCCGTCACTGGCGCAGGTCCCGTCAGGGAGACGTTGACTGTCACGGTCGCCGCTGTACTCACGTTTCCTGCCAGATCCGTTGCGGTCACACTAAAGGTATGTTGCCCTTCAGCGAGAGCAGCACTGATATAACTCCATGACCCGGTGCTACTGGCGGTAACTGAACCCACCACGACGTTATTCTCACGAATAATCACCAGGCTGCCAGGATCGGTGGTGCCGCTCAGTGCTGGGGTGGCATCATTCGTGATGCCATTGTTGGCGATCGGGATGGCGGTAGGACCATTATTATTGCTTAGAGCAAGGGTCAGAGCCGGAGGAAGGGTATCAACAATCACGGTAGCGGTAGCAGATGCACCACTGACGTTACCTGCGGCATCCGTGACACGGACACTAAGCACATGTGTCCCCTCCCCAAGCTCTGGGCTGTAAGACCAATTACCGCTGCCATTAGCAATGACCGTGCCTAACACGGTGGTACCATCATAAATCGTAACGGTGCTGTTGGCTTCCGCAAGACCGCTGAGTAACGGGGTGCTGTCATTGGTTGAGCCACCGTTTGGTATGACCGTATTCGGCGTGGCGTCATTGTTGGTGACCACGAGATTGGTCGCCGCCGCTGGTGCGAGGGTATCCACGATGAAATTCACTGAGGTTGACGCCGGACTGATGTTGCCAGCCAGGTCAGTCACCGTAACACTCAGGGCATGCGCTCCGTTGGTCAACGTTGACGTGGTGAAACTCCACAAGCCTTCCGTATCTACGGTAGTAGTGCCAATGATGTTCGCACCATCGTAAACGGTGATAATTGCGCCTGCTTCCGCTGTGCCTGTCAGTTGCGGCGTGCTGTCATTCGTTGACGTTCCTTCACCAATGACGACTGGCGTTGAACCGTTGTTGTTATTGACAACAAGATTAACCACCGCATCGGGTGCAATACTGTCCACGTTGATCGTAACAGGACCTGCTCCTGTCCCATCATTGCCTTGCGCATCCACAACGGTCACTGAAAGAACATGCTCACCCTGGTCTAACGCAGGGGTGAAGGTCCACTGACCGTCAGCGGATGCAGTGACTGAACCCAATACGTCTGAACCATCCAGGATAGTGACCACGGCATTGGCTGTTGTTAACCCTGTCAGTACCGGGCTGGTGTCCCTGGTGTAATCGCCGTCAGTCAGCGCCACCAATGTTGAACCACTGTCATCGGTGATTTGCAGCGTGCTGGTCGCCGGAGGCAAATCTGCCTGAATGTTTAACTCAAAAGCAGGCTGTGGAGCCGCAGGGCTGACGTTGCCCGCCGCATCGGTTGCCGTGGCGGTGAAGTTGTGCAGGCCGTTACTTAATGCATCGGGCGAGAACGTCCATGCCCCTGTTGTTGCGTCAGCAATGACGGTGCCTAATAAGGCGGTGCCGTCATAAACCGAAACAATGCTGCCCGGTTCCGCGGTTCCGCCGAACGCAGGCGAATTGTCATCGGTGGTCGCGCCGCTCAGAAGATCGCCGGTTGTATCGCCGACATTATCTGTCACGGTAAGACCCGCAGGCGCCTCTGGGGCGAGGGTGTCCACGCTCAGTGTATAGGTGGATGCTGCAGAGTTGTTCCCGGCGGCATCAGTGGCCGTTACGGAAAGCGTTTGTGGACCTTCACTCAGTACACTGGTCACAACACTCCACGTACCGTCTTCAGCGACCACCGCTGATCCTACCAAGATATCACCGGAATAAACGGCGATGATGGCACCGGCTTCACTTCCGGTTCCGCGCAGTTCGGGCGTGCTGTCATTTGTGGTCGTGTTCACGGGGATGCCGACAGGATTGGCATCGTTGTTGTTGCTGACGGTGAACGTCCCGACATCCGGTGCGGTATTATCAATGGTGAGCGTAAAGTTGGTGGAAGCACTTGCATTGCCCGCATTATCGGTGGCCACAATCCCCAGATTGTAAGTTCCCTCAGCCCAGGCGGTGGTGGTGGTGTAAACCCAGGCCCCTGTCACCGCATCAGCCACTGCCGTGCCCAATATTTCACCCGTTGCGGTGTTAATAATGGATACAGTGCTACCCGGTTCTGCATTGCCACTGATCGCAGGGGTCGTATCGTTTGTCGCACCACCGTTAGTCAGGGTTACAGGGGCATCAGGATCGGCATCATTTTGTACCAGCAGAGCGCTAACAGGCTCTGGCGCCGTGATATCCACACTGATTGTAAAGCTGGTTGAAGGGCTGCTGACATTACCAATTTCATCGGTCACCGTTGCCGTCAGGGTATGCGCTCCCTCTGACAAAATTGGCGACTGGAAGCTCCATGTGCCGTCATCCAGAGCAATCGTTGAACCCAGGGCCAACTGATTGGCATCATAAATGATGACAAGGCTGCCTGCTTCTGCCGTACCGCTCAGCAGTGGGGTATTGTCATTGGTGGAACCGCCTGCCTGCACTTCAACATTGGTCGTACCGTCATTATTGAAAACCTGCAAAGTGGCGACTGGGGGAACGTCGGTATCCACGGTGAAAGTGATCTCAGTTGCAGGGCTGAGGTTACCCGCAGCGTCCACAACGCGCACGGAAAGCGTATAAGTATCATCCGTCAAATTCGGCAGAGTGAAGGTCCATGCCCCATCACTGCCTACCGTCGTGGTGCCCAGTAACGTGTCACCGTTATAAACGTTGATAATACTACCTGCTGTCGCAGAGCCTGATAGCAGCGGTGTGCTATCGCTGGTGAATGTGCCCTCAGCATTGGTGACAGGCGCTGTGCCGTTATCGGTGCTCAGGATGATGCCTGTAGCCGCAGGCAAAGGTGTGGTATCTACTTCGACACTGAGCGTATAAGGGTCGCTGGTATTACCGGCAGGATCCCGTGCCGTGATATTTATCGTGTGCGGACCCTCTGATAGTGCGCTGGTGACAGCAATACTCCAGTTGCCCGTCGCGTCCACCGTGATCTGGCCCAATACCGTCGTGCCTTCGGTGAGGGTAATGACCGTGCCTTCCTCAGCGGACCCGCTGACCACGGGCGTGCTGTCATTGGTCAGTCCGCCGCTGGGGATAGCCACAGGCGTATCGCCCTGATCATTGCTTAACGCCAGGTTAGTGATGGACGGCGCCACGGTGTCAATAGTGACCGTGACCGGTGCACTTGCCACGCTGGTATTGCCCGCCGCATCCGTCACTGTGACAGACAAGCTGTGAGCCCCATCAGTGAGTGCAGGCGTGAAGCTCCAGTCACCATTTGCATCAGCGGTCGTCGTGCCGAGAAGGGTATCGCCGTCTGAGACCGTGATCGTGCTGTTCGCCTCAGCGGTTCCGGTCAGCAGCGGGGTATTGTCGTTCGTGACGCCACCCGCAGCAACTGGGATGGCAGTGCCGCTGGAATCGTTTGCCAGAGCGAGATTAAGAGCCGCATCCGGCACCTCTGTATCGACACTAAACGTTATCGGTGCAGAGGGCTCACTGCGGTTACCTGAGGGATCGGTGACCACGGTCGTCAGGCTATGATCGGTGCCAGAATCCAGCGCTGGCAGGGTATAACTCCAGTTGCCATTCGCGCCCACCGCCACTGAACCCAACACGTTGCTCCCATCCGATATGGTCACCACACTGCCTGCCAATGCACTCCCACTCAATACAGGCGTAGTGTCATTGGTCGCGCCGCCGTTAGTGATCGTTACCGGCGTGGTGCCCTGATCATTCGTAAGCTGAAGATTGATGGCCGTGTCTGGCGCCGTGGTATCTATGATAAGGGTAACAGGAGCGGATTCCGGACCAATATTTCCGGCAAGATCGGTGACGGTCGTGGTGAAACGATGTTCTCCCGTTTCCAGTGGCGTATCTGAAGTAAAGGTCCAGGTACCGTTATCACCCACAATGGTACTGCCCTGTTCTACGCCATCAGCGTAAACGGTCACCGTCGCACCTGCCTCAGCGGTGCCGCTTAATACTGGCGTAGTGTCGTTAGTGGTGCCATTCGTTATCGCCACCGGCGCACCGCTCTGATCGCTGCTCAATACCAAATCCGACGCGGCGTCAGGTAAAACTGTATCCACGATAAAGCCAATTGCTACAGAGGGTTCACTGACGTTGCCAGCAGGGTCTGTGACGGTAGTGGTCAGGCTATGGGCACCGTCGCTTAACGTTGGAAGCGTAAAACTCCAGCTACCATCGGCACCCACAACTGCGGTACCTAACACGTTCAGACCGTCCGATACCGTGATGACACTGTTTGCTTCCGCGCTACCCGCAGCACCGTTCAATACCGGTGAGCTGTCGTTCGTTGCGCCCCCTGCAGGAATCGCCGTGCCCCCGTCGTTCGCCAGGGTAATCGCTGTCGCCGCGTCTGGCGCAGTCAGGTCGACAGAGAAAGCAAAGGATTCAGACGGATCACTAACGTTACCTGCCGGATCGGTTAAGGTGACGGTTAGACTGTGCTCACCCGCATCCAGCGCTGGCAAAGTGAAGCTCCAGCTTCCATCTGCTGCGACTGTCGTGGTGCCCAGAGGCGTCACAGCATCATTATCATAAACCGTGACAATGCTGCCCGGTTCGGCGCTGCCCGCTGCACCGCTCAACACTGGCGTGGTGTCATTGGTCGCACCACCATTGACAATAGCAACTGATGCACCGCCCTCATTGTTGCTGAGTTGAAGATTGATCGCCGCATCCGGAGCCGTAATATCAATGGTGAAGTTGATTGCCGAGGAGGCTGGACCGATGTTGCCTGCGGGATCGGTCACGGTGACGCTCAGACTGTGTTCGCCTGCCGCCAATGCTGGCTCAAAGCTGAAGGTCCAGTTGCCATCTTCTCCAACCGTCGCTGTGCCGATTATCGTGGTGCCATCCAATACATTCACCGTACTGCCTGGCTCAGCGCTACCACTCAACACCGGCGTGGTGTCGTTGGTCGCACCGCCGACGACAATGGCATCGCCATCGTCATTTGCCAATGAGACATCCGTTGCGGCCATAGGCGCTGTCACGTCAATGATAATGGCGACAGGCGCGGAGGCCGGACTGGTATTACCGGCCAGGTCTGTCACCGTTGTGGTCAGGGAGTGGGTCCCTTCCGCCAGCGCAGAGGTGGTGTAACTCCAGCTCCCATCGGGACGGACACTGACTGAACCCAATACGGTGTTGCCATCCGATATCGTCACGGTGCTGCCCGGTTCAGCCCGACCACTTATTACCGGGGTACTGTCGTTGGTAGTCTCACCCGTAATCAGTACGGCAGTTCCTGACTGATCATTACTCAGTTGGATATCAAAGGCCGCCTCAGGTGCAGTGGTATCAACATTGACGTTGATCGGCGCTGAAGCAGAACTGGTATTCCCCGCGGGATCGGTCACGACCGTGGTCAGGCTATGATCGCCCGGTGTCAGCGTTGGGGTAAAGCTCCAGTTCCCATTCGTATCGACCGTGACGGTACCCAGCAGCGTGCCGTTGTCAGAAATGGTCACCGTACTACCCGCTTCAGCAGTACCGCTCAACACCGGTGTGGTGTCGTTAGTTGCCCCTGTCGTGACAGGAACAAGCGTACCGCTTAGATCGCTACTCAGTTGGACATTCTCCGCGGCCGCAGGGGGCAGCGTATCAATAACAACGGCAATAGGATCGGATGCCGGGCTGGTATTACCTGCCGGATCAGTCACGGTGGTGGTAATGTTATGTGGACCATCGGTCAAAGGAGGCAGGGTGTAAGTCCATGTGCCATCCTCACCGACCGTTGTGGTGCCTAATACCGTTGTGCCGTCTGAGAC
>NZ_JASEWO010000384.1:0-891 GCF_030024295.1 Pantoea sp. Pa-EAmG | reverse complement strand
ACGACCGATGCTCCACTCGCTTTCACCGCATCGGCAATTTCAACTGCCTTTCCTTCACCGACAAAATATTTGGGATGTGGCGCTTTGCGGCTGCCAGTAATCACTTGCAGCGCTTCGACGCCCGCAGAAGAGACAAGAGTTTCAAACTCCTGCAAATCTTCCAGCTCTTTGTCTTGGGAGAACCAGATGTGTACCAGTACGGCCTGCTCACCGGCATCATAACGGTCAAACAAGCTATAACCTCGCTAAAATAAAATAACCAGGACGGGAAAACGTTATCGCTCCCCAGCCCTGGCTTTACGGCAGCGCAAAATTATTCTGCGTTATCGCCGTCTTGTTGTGGCTGCGACTGAGCGCCCTGGTTGCTTCCGCCATGGTGGTAATTGCTGCTGCCACCGCTACCGCCCGGGTTGTTGCTATGGTGCGAAACCGGACGAGAAGGAACCACTGTAGAGATGGCGTGTTTGTACACCATCTGGCTAACCGTGTTTTTCAACAGAATGACGAACTGATCAAAGGATTCAATTTGTCCTTGCAGCTTAATACCATTCACCAAATAGATCGAAACCGGTACACGTTCACGACGCAAAGCGTTCAAAAACGGGTCTTGTAATGATTGCCCCTTAGCCATTCTATCTTTTCCTTATATGCTTGTTGTTTGTTACTTTAAGAACCGTGGTTCAGAAAAACTGCGTAAAAATTTGCGCACGATAACGGACCAATTGTACACAATCATCCCTGCTTCGCACTAACAACCTGAAGCACCGCATTACGCGCTAATTCTGGCTCGTCACTGTCTAACCAGTGGACGTCGGGCCAGCCACGTAACCAGGTCATCTGGCGTTTAGCGAGCTGCCGGGTGGCGCAAATTCCCCGATAAACCATTTCGTC
>NZ_JASEWO010000383.1:0-891 GCF_030024295.1 Pantoea sp. Pa-EAmG | reverse complement strand
CACCGGACAGTTTCTTGATGATCTTGGTCTGTGCAGCACCACCAACACGGGATACCGAAATACCCGGGTTAACGGCTGGACGGATACCGGAGTTGAACAGGTTCGATTCCAGGAAGATCTGACCATCGGTAATCGAGATTACGTTGGTCGGAACGAACGCAGAAACGTCACCCGCCTGGGTTTCGATGATCGGCAGCGCGGTCAGAGAACCAGTCTGGCCTTTCACTTCACCGTTGGTGAAACGCTCAACGTAGTCAGCGCTTACGCGTGATGCACGCTCCAGCAGACGAGAGTGGAGGTAGAACACGTCGCCCGGGAATGCTTCACGACCCGGCGGACGGCGCAGCAGCAGAGAAATCTGACGGTAAGCAACAGCCTGCTTAGACAGGTCATCGTACACGATCAGTGCATCTTCACCGCGGTCACGGAAGTATTCACCCATTGCGCAACCGGCGTATGGCGCCAGGTATTGCAGTGCAGCGGATTCAGAAGCAGAAGCGACAACCACGATGGTGTTAGACAGCGCACCGTGCTCTTCCAGCTTACGTACCACGTTAGAAATGGTTGACGCTTTCTGACCAATCGCAACGTAGACACACTTGATGCCTGAATCGCGCTGGTTGATGATGGCGTCGATTGCCATTGCGGTTTTACCGGTCTGACGGTCACCGATGATCAGCTCACGCTGGCCACGGCCGATTGGAATCATCGCATCGACAGATTTGTAACCGGTCTGAACAGGCTGGTCGACTGACTGACGGTCGATAACGCCTGGTGCAATCACTTCAACTGGTGAGAAGCCATCGTTGTCGATAGCGCCCTTACCGTCGATCGGTGCACCCAGGGTGTTAACCACGCGGCCCAGCAGGCCACGGCCAACCGGCACTTCCA
>NZ_JASEWO010000382.1:0-892 GCF_030024295.1 Pantoea sp. Pa-EAmG | reverse complement strand
ATCATCTGAATATGACGATTGGTGGTGCAATTGGTACTGGTTTGTTTATGGGTTCTGGCAAAACCTTGAGCGTTTCGGGTACCTCCATTGTTTTAACTTATTTGATTATCGGCTTTTTCTTTTTCTTTGTGATGCGGGCGATGGGTGAACTGTTGCTGGCAAATACCAATTTTAAAACCTTTGCTGATTTTGCAACCGCATATATAGGCCCTTGGGCTGGCTTTTTTCTGGGTTGGTCGTATTGGGGGAACTGGATTATTACCGCAATCGCAGATGTCATTGTGATTGGTGGTTACATGCAGTTCTGGTATCCCGATGTGCCTGTCTGGATCCCAGCATTTACTTCGCTGGCGATTTTGACGATTTTGAATTTTGTCGCCGTCCGGATGTTTGGTGAGCTGGAGTTCTGGTTTTCCTTAATTAAAGTCTCTGCCATTATCCTGTTTATTCTTGCAGGGATTTATTTAATTAGTACAGGCTTCACTTCTCCAAGCGGTGTAAAGGCTTCGATGAGTCATGTATTTGAAACTGAATCCATGTTTCCTTATGGCCTCACTGGCTTTTTGGCTGGGTTTCAGATTGCGATTTTTGCCTTTGTCGGGATTGAGCTGGTGGGTACCACAGCGGCTGAAACTAAAGATCCGCATAAATCACTGCCTAAAGCGATTAACTCTATTCCATTACGTATCCTGCTATTTTATGTCGGGGCGTTGGTGTGTATCATCGCAGTCACGTCTTGGGCAAAAATTTCACCAGAAAAAAGTCCATTTGTTGAGATGTTCTCACTGATTGGCTTGCCGATTGCGGCGGGCTTGGTTAATTTTGTGGTGGCGACTTCGGCAATTGATCGTGAAGATGAGCGGTTGTCACAGTGAACTCCGTAAGCTGATTA
>NZ_JASEWO010000180.1:0-8756 GCF_030024295.1 Pantoea sp. Pa-EAmG | reverse complement strand
ACCTGCTGCAGGTTCGACTGAATCGCCGGGAGCGATTCAGGCTGATGCGCCAGCATCACCCGCAGGGCGAGGCCCCGGATGGGCCGAGGCATATCCTGCACGACCCACCAAATTCAGAAAAGAGCGCCCTTTGGGCGCTTTTTTCGTTTCTTCATATCCCACTTCCCAGGCTGCCAGTTAAGCTGCAACTGCGTTCAACCACGTTTGCACATGTTGTAGCGGCGCAATTTATTGCGCGATGAATCGCGCCGCTACAAATGGTGTGCGATTTGCGGTTGCCTTACCTGGTTGCCCTTACGCCCACCGGGCGCTTTTTTCGTTTCTTCACGTTCCCCCGGGCTGCCAGTAAAGCTGAAACTGCATTCAACCACGGTTGCACGTTTGGTAGCGCCGCAATTTATTGCGCGATTAATCGCGCCGCTACGAATAATGTGCGACTTGCGGTTGCCTTACCTGACCGCTCTTACTTTCTCAAGGCACTTTTTTGCTTCAGCCGTGAAGAAAGCACCCGCTCTGCCTGAGGCCGTGCCCGCCCTGTCCCCTTCCGCCCTCGTTCCTGGCGAAACCTTTTCGCAAATTTAACACTTCTCACTATCAAGCCGCAGCGGCTGCGTTCCGATAACCAAAGAGCACATTTGCAAGGAGAACGTTATGACCACCATTTCGACCAATACCAATATTGGCAGCAGCAGTACTTCCGGCTCCGGAAGCGCATCCGGCAGTAGCGATAGCGCCTCGAAAATCGCCAGCCTGACCAAACAAATTGCCAGCCTGAACGATGAACTGAAAGACATTGCGAAGGACAAAAGCCTGACCGAGAAGCAAAGAAAGGATAAGCAGGAGACGATTAACGCGCAGATTCAGCTGCTGCAGGCGCAAATCCAGCAGTTGCAGAAGCAGGAAAAGGAGAAAGCGGAGCAGAAGCAGGAGAAACAGGAGGTTACTGCAGTGAAAGCGGATGGCATCAACCGCCCAACCGACAGCAACCAACTTGACGTTTATGTTTAAAACGCCGGATTAAGCGCGCGATCCTGCGTCAGCAGCGCCGCCTGCTGACGCACTTCCTGCCAGATAGCCTCCGCTGCCGGCGTGAGTGAACGGTTTTTGCGTTTAATCAGCATCAGGCTGCGATTGATCTCCGGATAGAGCCGGCGCACCGTCAGCTTACGTCCGGACGGCAGCGGCAGCGCCAGTGCCGGTAAAATACTGATGCCAATGCCCGCTTCCACCATCGGATAAAGCGTGGCCGGATGGCCAATCTCCTGCACCACCTGCACGTTCAGCGCCAGCCGCTGCAATGCGGCATCGACCAGCAATCGGCTGCCCGACGCGTAATCCTGCAGCACCATAGCGCGACCAGCCAGCATTGACCACTGGGCCTGCGGCACCTGCGCCAGCGCATCATCCTGATGACACAACAGTAAAAACGGCTCCTGCAGAATCTCCTCGCTATCGAAATCCGCATCCTGCAGCGGACCGATGACGATGCCAAAATCGACTTCCGCATTGCGCACGCTCTGCAATACCCACTGCTGCACGCGGTCGTGCAGAATCACCCGAATGTCGGGGTAACGCAGCTGGCTGCTGGCCAGGCATTGCGGCATCAGATGCGCCGAGGGCGTCTGGCTGGCCGCCACGCGCACCGTGCCGCTGCGCTGCTCGCCATAGCTGCGCACATCGAGCAGCGTGGTATTGAGCTCCTCCAGCAGTCGTTCCAGCCGCGTTGCCAGTTGCTGTCCGGCTTCACTCAGTAACACCTCGCGCGTGGTGCGATCCAGCAGCCGTACACCCATCTCCGCTTCCAGCTCTTTAATGCTGTGACTGACAGCCGACTGGCTCAGCCCAATCGCCTGCCCTGCCTGGCTGAAACTGCCGTGCTGCACCACCGCCACAAAGGTGCGCAACTGTCGTAAGGTGTAATTCATCTATTGCGCTCATAGATTAATGCAATAAATCAATTTTATTTCTAAACGCGTCTGACGCACAATCAGCAGCATCATTTATTACATTTAACCGGATTGTAACAATGGGCTTTTTACGACTTGACCCGATGATGGTCAAACTCATCATCACCGTGCTGCTGGCCAGCTTCTTCCCGGCCAAAGGCGGGTTTGTCGATTTCTTCGAATACCTGACCACTGCGGCCATCGCCCTGCTGTTCTTCATGCACGGTGCCAAACTGTCGCGTGAGAAGATCATCGCCGGCAGCAGCCACTGGCGGCTTCATCTGTGGATTATGTGCAGCACCTTCGTGATTTTCCCGATCCTTGGCCTGCTGCTGGTGTGGTGGCATCCGGTTAACGTCGGCGCGGAGATTTACACCGGTTTCCTCTACCTGTGTATCCTGCCGGCGACGGTGCAGTCCGCGATTGCTTTCACCTCCATGGCGGGCGGTAACGTTGCCGCGGCGGTGTGTGCTGCCTCCGCCTCCAGTCTGCTGGGCGTCTTTATTTCGCCGCTGCTGGTTAACCTGGTGATGAATGTGCACAGCGATGCGCCGGGTAACGGTCTGGAGCAGATTGGTAAAATCATGCTGCAGCTGCTGGTGCCCTTTGTGCTGGGCCACCTGGCACGCCGCTGGATTGGTGGCTGGGTGGAGAAGCATCGCAGCCTGATTGGCAAAACCGATCAAACCTCGATTCTGCTGGTGGTCTATTCGGCGTTCAGTGAAGCGGTGGTTAACGGCATCTGGCATCGCGTCGGCGTTGATACCCTGCTGTGGATTCTGGCTGGCAGCCTGCTGATTCTGTTCGTCGCACTGGCGATCAACCTTGGCGCTTCCCGGCTGTTTGGCTTTAGCCGTGCGGATGAGATTGTGGTGCTGTTTTGCGGCTCGAAAAAGAGCCTGGCAAACGGCGTGCCGATGGCTAACATTCTGTTCCCGGCCAGCGCAGTGGGGATTATTGTCCTGCCGCTGATGATCTTCCATCAGGTCCAGCTGATGGTGTGCTCGTTCATTGCCCAGCGCTATAAAGCCGGCAATGAGAAGAAGCTGGCGAAGCAACAGATTGAAGCGCAGAAGTCATAAAACATCAGGCCCGCAATTGCGGGCCTGTCACTTATTCACTGCGCTTGAGCGGTTTAACTAAGCCCTGTAAGCCTTCGATTTTGATCGCCAGCGTCAGCTGCATCAGCTCACCCAGTTTGCCGGCGGGAAACTCATTTTTACGCGCAAACCACAGCAGATACTCTTCCGGCAAATCGATCAGCATCCGCCCTTTGTATTTGCCAAACGGCATCGCGGTATTGGCAATCTCAACCAGCTGCTGCTTATCCATCTCAGGCGCCCAGTAAGCGAATCATTTCGGCTTCATCGATCACCGCAATCCCCAGCTCCTGCGCTTTTGCCAGCTTGGAACCGGCGGCCTCACCGGCGATCAGCAGATCGGTTTTTTTCGATACGCTGCCGCTAACTTTAGCTCCCAGCGCCGTCAGCCGCGCTTTGGCATCGTCACGGTTCATCTGCGACAGCGAGCCAGTCAGTACCACGGTTTTTCCGGCGAACGGGCTGTCGATCTCTTCGGCTTTGACCACCACCACCGCCGGCCAGTGCACGCCGACCTCCTCCGTCAGCTGGCGAATCACTTCACGGTTGCTCTCCTCTTCCATGAAGTTGCGCACGTGCGCTGCCACCACTTTGCCGACGTCCTGTACCGCGATTAGCGCATCGAGATCGGCGTTCATGACCTTTTCCAGCTCGCCAAAGTGGTTCGCCAGGTTGGCCGCCGTCGCCTCGCCCACTTCGCGGATGCCGAGCGCATACAGGAAGCGCGGCAGTGTAGTGAATTTGGCTTTTTCCAGCGCGTCCACCACGTTTTGCGCCGATTTGGGTCCCATGCGGTCCAGTCCGGTCAGCTTGCCGGCGGTGAGACGGAACAGGTCGGCCGGGGTTTTGACGTACTCTTTTTCCACCAGCTGATCGATGATTTTATCGCCCATGCCGTCCACGTCCATCGCACGACGTGAGACAAAGTGCTTCAGCGCCTCTTTGCGCTGCGCGCCGCAAATCAGCCCGCCGGTACAGCGCGTTACGGCTTCGCCTTCCACACGCTCTACGTCAGAACCGCACACCGGACAGTGGCTGGGAAACACAATCTCGCGCGCATCCGCCGGACGCTCAGATTCCACCACGTTGACCACCTGCGGAATCACGTCACCGGCGCGACGAATCACCACTTTGTCACCGATACGCAGCCCCAGCCGGGCGATTTCATCGGCGTTGTGCAGCGTCGCATTACTGACTATCACGCCCGCGACCTGCACCGGTTCGAGGCGCGCCACCGGCGTAATCGCCCCGGTACGTCCGACCTGAAACTCGACGTCGCGCACCACCGTCATCTGCTCCTGCGCCGGGAACTTGAATGCCACCGCCCAGCGCGGTGCGCGCGCCACAAAGCCCAGCTGCTCCTGCAGCGCCTGCGAGTCGACTTTGATCACCACGCCGTCAATATCAAAGCCGAGTGACGGACGGTCCTGCTCAACCTGACGATAAAACGCCAGCACTTCATCCGCGGTGTGCACCAGGCGAATCCGATCGCTGACCGGTAATCCCCAGGCCTTAAACTGTTGCAGACGCTGCCAGTGGCTGGCAGGCATTTCGCCGCCCTCCAGCAGGCCAAAACCGTAGCAGAAGAAGGTCAGCGGACGTTTCGCGGTGATACGCGGATCGAGCTGGCGCAGCGAGCCGGCCGCCGCATTACGCGGGTTGGCAAATACTTTGCCGCCGGTGCGTCGCGCTTCCTCATTCAGCTTCTCAAAGCCGCTTTCAGTCATAAATACTTCGCCGCGCACTTCTACCCGCGCCGGAATATTGTCGCCGTGCAGGCGCAGCGGAATGGCGTGAATGGTGCGTACATTCGCCGTGATGTTTTCGCCGGTGGTGCCATCGCCGCGCGTGGCGGCTCGCACCAGCAGGCCGTTTTCATACAGTAAACTCACTGCCAGACCATCCAGCTTCAGCTCGCAGCAATAGGTGAGATCGTCAGTGCTTTTCAGGCGATCCTGCACGCGCTTATTGAAGGCAAGAAATCCGGCTTCATCAAAGGTGTTATCCAGCGACAGCATCGGCAATTCGTGGCGCACCTGTTCAAAGGTGGCAAGCGGTGCCGCGCCTACGCGCTGGGTGGGAGAATCCGGGGTGATTAAATCGGGATGCGCGCTCTCCAGCTCACGCAGTTCGCGCATCAATCGGTCATATTCTGCATCCGGGATTTCCGGCGTATCCATCACGTGATAGAGGTATTCGTGGTGGCGTAACGTGGTGCGCAGCGCGGTGATCTGCTCCTGAACCGATGTCATATTCTCTCGTCCGATAAAAAACCCCCGGCAAGCGGGGGTTATTTAGTTAAAGGGTGATACTGCTGGCGGCGCTTAGCCAATAACCTCGCGGATGCGTGCTTTGTAGGTTTCCAGCTTTTGTGGTGTCATCATGCGACGCTCATCATCCAGCACCACGCCACCGACATCATCGGCGATGCGCTGTGCCGATTGCAGCATCAGCTTAAAGTTCTGATTGGCGTCACCGTAGGACGGCACCATCATAAAGATTGAGACGCCCGGCGTGGTGAAATCGCCCATTTCATCCGGATTGAACGAACCCGGTTTGACCATGTTTGCCAGGCTGAACAGCACCGGACCGCTACCGGCCGGGCTAAGATGGCGATGGAAAATGTTCATTTCACCAAACTGGAAGCCGGCCTGCAGAATGCCCTGCAGCAGCGCTTCACCGTTCAGTGCGCCACCGGCATGCGCGGCAACGTGCAACACCAGCACCGCTTCTTTTTTACTGCCCGGCGCAGCGGGCTGCGGTTGCGGTGCAGCTTCCTGCACAGGCGCAGGTTCAGGTTGTTTAACCTCAGGCTCGGCGGCGGTAAACTCCGGAGCCGGCTGGGTGGCGGACAGCGGTTCATTATCCAGCAGCGGATCGGCCTGAATCGGTTGTGGCTGTGGCACGGGCTGCGCCACCGGCGCCTGCGGTTGTGGCGCAGGTGCAGGCTGACGTACCGGCTCATCGTCCAGCAGCGGATCGCCGCTTAACGGCGTTTCCTGGCGTGGAAACGGCTGACGCACCGGTTCCGGCGCACGCGGAGCAGCAGGTTTGGTGACCGGCGCATCGAACTGCGGCTCGTCTTCGGCATCACGCTGACGACGCACGCGTACTTCGCCGACGCCATCGTCTTCGCTGTTCAGCAGATCATCGTCATCCGCTTCTTCACGCTGTTTCAGACGTTTGTGCGGGCGATCGCGAAACACGGAAGAGCGCTCTTTACGGCTGGTCCACAGTCCGTGAAGAAGCAGCGCTATTATGGCGATCGCGCCAACAACGATTAATATCAGACGCAAATCCTGCATCATTGTATTCTCTGTTGTTCCAATACCTTGCCACCACGGCAAACTTTATCCTCTAACTGTATTTGCCCAGCTACACAAGTGCAAGTCTGTGCAGTATTTTCTGACAAATAAGATAGCTGCCCCACGCTTTTTTGCTGTTTTTTCGCGCAAAGTGCGCCTGTCACCGATAAAAAGCCAGGTTATGATGTTGGCGCCGCTACATAAAGGAGAAAGGCTCGCTATGCACGCTGAGAATTCGGTCTCATCCATGAATGGTATTCATTATTTTGCCCAGGGCTGGAAACTGGTGCGTCTGCCCGGTATCCGCCGCTACGTCATCATCCCGCTGCTGGTAAACATTGTGCTGCTGGGCGGTGCGTTTATCTGGCTGTTTCAGCGCCTCGGCCAGTGGATTCCCCGGCTGATGTCGCACGTGCCGGACTGGCTGCAGTGGCTGAGCTATCTGCTGTGGCCGCTGTCGGTGATTTCGATTGTGCTGGTATTCAGCTATTTCTTCTCCACCATCGCCAACTGGATTGCCGCGCCGTTTTGCGGCCTGCTGGCGGAGCAGCTGGAAGGGCGTCTGACCGGAAAACCCCTGCCGGACAGTGGCTGGCTCGGCATGATGAAAGACATCCCGCGCATCATGAAGCGCGAGTTACAGAAGCTCGGCTACTATTTGCCGCGCGCACTGGGCCTGCTGCTGCTCTATTTTATCCCCGGCTTTGGCCAGACCGTGGCGCCGGTGTTGTGGTTTCTGTTTAGCGCCTGGATGCTATCGATACAATATTGCGACTATCCGTTCGACAACCACAAAGTCAGTTTTCCTCAGATGCGTAACGCGCTGCGTCAGCATAAAACCGCCAATATGCAGTTTGGCGCGCTGGTCAGTCTGTTCACCATGATTCCGATCCTCAATCTCGCCATCATGCCGGTCGCGGTATGCGGCGCGACCGCCATGTGGGTCGATCGCTACCGCAGCCAGCATGCGCGTCATCTATAATGCATCAAAAAGCCTTATGCATTTTTGCATCAGGCTTATGGTCGCAGGCTATATAGATATACGATTTCTTTCCTTCCGCCGGGGGTCAGAACAGGTATGCTCTGAGGGTTCCCAATATTTCATACAGTTAAGGACGGGCTATGAGTAAGATCTATGAAGACAACTCTCTGACAATTGGTCATACGCCGCTGGTTCGACTGAACCGCATCGGTAATGGACGCATTCTGGCGAAGGTCGAGTCGCGTAACCCGAGCTTCAGCGTTAAATGCCGTATCGGTGCCAATATGATTTGGGACGCAGAAAAACGCGGTATTCTGAAACCGGGCGTTGAGCTGGTAGAGCCAACCAGCGGCAACACCGGCATTGCGCTGGCCTATGTCGCCGCTGCGCGCGGCTACAAGCTGACGCTGACCATGCCTGAGACCATGTCGATTGAACGTCGCAAGCTGCTGAAAGCGCTGGGCGCCAATCTGGTGCTGACCGAAGGGCCAAAAGGCATGAAGGGCGCCATCGCTAAAGCAGAAGAGATTGTTGCCAGCGATCCGGACAAATATGTGCTGCTGCAGCAGTTCAGCAACCCGGCCAACCCGGAAATTCACGAAAAGACTACTGGCCCGGAGATCTGGGAAGACACTGACGGCGCCGTAGATGTCTTCATTGCCGGCGTGGGCACCGGTGGTACGCTGACCGGCGTGAGCCGCTACATCAAGAACACCAAAGGCAAGCAGGATTTGATCACCGTGGCCGTTGAGCCTACGGATTCCCCTGTCATCGCGCAGGCGCTGGCGGGAGAAGAGATCAAACCGGGCCCGCACAAGATTCAGGGGATTGGTGCCGGTTTCATTCCGGGCAACCTTGACCTGAAACTGATTGACCGCGTGGTGGCCATCACCAATGAAGAAGCGATCAGCACCGCGCGTCAGCTGATGGAAGAGGAAGGCATTCTGGCCGGTATCTCTTCCGGTGCAGCAGTGGCGGCTGCCCTTAAGCTGCAGGAAGATGAAGCCTTCGCCAATAAAAACATCGTGGTGATTCTGCCCTCTTCCGGCGAACGCTATCTCAGTACCGCACTGTTTGCCGATCTGTTCACCGAAAAAGAGCTGCAACAGTAAACGCCAGAGTCTGAAAATGATGAAAAAAGCACCCAAATGGGTGCTTTTTTGTGGCGCAGATCTCACTTTTACCACCGGGCAGATTGATTTCAGTGATGCGGCTCTGGTATTTAAGCAGCCAATTATTTCGGTGCCTGAAATTAATCTGCCTTTGAAGTGGATCAAGCTGAATCGATTTACTGATTTGGTGAAACGGCGAATCACGGCATAATCAGCAGAGTGACGTATTGCAGCAGTTTTGATCCGTCGTCGAAAAAATGACTTTTTCATTCATGCGCATTTTTTGGGCAGCGTGATGCCGTACCAGCGCA
>NZ_JASEWO010000381.1:0-898 GCF_030024295.1 Pantoea sp. Pa-EAmG | reverse complement strand
CAAGTTGTTATGTCTGACATGGCACCGAACATGAGTGGTACACCTGCGGTTGATATTCCACGATCAATGTATTTGGTAGAGTTGGCGCTGGAAATGTGTCGAGATATCCTGGCACCTGGCGGCAGTTTTGTAGTGAAAGTGTTTCAGGGAGATGGCTTCGAGGAATACCTGCGGGAAATTCGCTCCCTATTTACGAAAGTGAAAATTCGTAAGCCAGACGCTTCTCGTTTACGTTCGCGTGAAGTGTACATTGTGGCGACAGGGCGCAAACTATAGCTCTCGGTACCGGAATCAAAGCAAGGCGAACTGCGTTTACTCTGATGTGTAATTCTGAGTTTCAGTGAAAAGCAGTAAAATCATCAGCGCCGCGATTCCAGGTCTGAAGGATATATAGTACCCTACGCTGTCTGTTAACACCGTTGTAATATGAGGTTAATCCCTTGAGTGACATGGCGAAAAACCTGATTCTCTGGTTAGTCATCGCGGTCGTGCTGATGTCTGTCTTCCAGAGCTTTGGGCCCAGCGAGTCGAATGGCCGTAGGGTTGATTATTCAACCTTCCTGTCGGAAGTGAACCAGGATCAGGTCCGCGAGGCACGTATTAACGGGCGTGAGATTAACGTTGTCAAAAAAGACAGTAATAAATATACGACTTACATTCCTGTCAACGATCCAAAGTTGCTTGATAACCTCTTGACCAAAAACGTCAAAGTGATTGGCGAACCACCAGAAGAGCCAAGCCTGCTGGCTTCCATCTTCATCTCCTGGTTCCCAATGCTGCTGTTGATTGGCGTTTGGATCTTCTTTATGCGGCAGATGCAGGGCGGCGGTGGCAAAGGCGCGATGTCCTTTGGCAAGAGTAAAGCCCGCATGCTGACCGAAGACCAGATCAAGACCAC
>NZ_JASEWO010000380.1:0-903 GCF_030024295.1 Pantoea sp. Pa-EAmG | reverse complement strand
AGCCTGGGTATGATGATGCCACTGCTCGCCCCCTTCTGCGAACATCTCTTCGGCGAAGTCTTTGATTTACTCGCGCAGTTTGTGTCAGAACTCTCCCGCGCACGCTAGTTAACGATTCTGTAGAAGTTCTTATGCGATAGTTAAGTATTCAAAATCAATCTGTGCATTTTTCGAACCATATTTCTCAGAAATCAACTGAGGTTATTCTGATAAATGCGCATTTCAGGTGAAAATTATTCTTATTAAACCGCGCTTCGCGTATTTTAGTCAGACGATTCCTAAGGTGGAAAACCTTGTGAATTGGTTGAAAAAATGCTCAAAGGGCTGTTTTTAAACAAAAAAAATTTTACAGCGATTTTTCTTGTCTAAATCCCTTTTTTACGGCATTGTCAACACTCGCTGAAACGTCACACTTTCGCGATTCAAATGTTTTTAAGAATTGTCCTATCAGATTTGTCTGTGACTTGCGCGATAGTGACAGGGCTCTCAAAACAGAGCGAAAGAAACACATAAACCAAATTCCCGGCGATTCCCACTATCGCGGGGACAAGAGTGACGTGGAAGTAACACAATAAACTTCGCAGAACGGGTCAGGGACGAGTCAAGATGGCGCAGGAATGCATTACGCCAGTCTGCCGAGCAGAATAAAAAAGTGTCTTTGGAAATCTCTCTCGTACCGCAAACGCGTATTCATCGTTGATTTAAACGGATAACAAATTGGTGAGGGTCGCTATAATGCCAACGATTATTATGGATTCATGTAACTACACACGCCTGGGTTTGTCAGACTATATGTCGGCAAAAGGAGTCAAAAAGAAAAATATTACTTCCGTGTCTGACATCGAACAATTGCAACAACGGTGTGAGCAATTAAAACCGGGCGTAGTATTTATTAACGAAGAA
>NZ_JASEWO010000179.1:0-8802 GCF_030024295.1 Pantoea sp. Pa-EAmG | reverse complement strand
GGCATATCTATGCAGCAAGAAGACTCCCTCTGGATGCAAGTTATCTCCCTTAGAGACCGGATTTTATGGACAGCCAATCAAGGACGTGAATCAGTGCCTTGATTGTCGTTGTCCGGTGTTGCGACGTCCGCGTAAAAGCGCGCGAAAACAAATTGATACAGCACGCAGCAGCGCTCTGTGCCTGAAATAATGCAGGTAATGTCTAAAGCAGTTTAAGGAGACCCTCAATGTCCACTCAACAACCTAACCCCTGGGGTTTGTATGATCCATCAGCAGGAAGCGACAGCTGTGGTGTAGGTTTCATTACCCGCAAGGACGGCGAGCAGACCCATGAAATCCTGCAGATGGCGCACAGCGCCCTGTGCACGGTACCGCACCGTGGCGGGATGTCTGCAGAGGGTGTGGGCGATGGCGCGGGCGTTAACGTTGACCTCTCCCTGAACTTCTTCCGTAAGCTGACCGGTCAGGCGCTGGAAGCGGGCCGCTTTGGCGTGGGCAACTTCTTTGTGCCGAAAGATGCGGCGCTGCGCGCGAACGCAGAGCGTCTGGTTGAAGAGACGCTGGCGGCTTACAACTTCCCGGTGCTGCTGAAGCGTGATATGCCGCTGGACAACAGCGTCACGCGTCCGGCCGCACAGCAGTTTCAGCTGCCGATCGTGCAGTGGGTGTTTGCCGCACCGCAGGACGTTACCGAGCAGAGCGACTTCGAGCGCCACATTTACCGTGCGCTGCTGGACATCGAAGCACGCGCCTTTACCGAAAGCGAATTCGGCGGCCTTTATCCGCTGTCGCTGTCGTCGCGCACTCAGGTGTTCAAAGCCCGCCTGAACTCCAACGAAGTAATTCCTTACTTCAAAGATCTGACCGATCCCGATCATCAGGTGCGCGGACTGTTTTTCCATACCCGCTTCTCCACCAATACCGATCCGCATACCACAATGGCGCAGCCGTTCCGTCTGATGGCGCACAACGGTGAGCTGAACACGGACCGTAAAAACCGCATCGCGGAAGCGGCACTGATGCTGGCGCGCGGCAAAAAGATCGTGCGGCCAAAAGGCCAGTCTGACAGTTCGCGTCTCGATCAGAGCATCCACAGCCGTCTGATGGAAGATAACCTCGATCTGATCAACGCCGTGGTTTCAATGATGCCGCCGGCGTGGGAAAACGACACCTCGCTGTCGGCTGAAGTGCGCGCCATGCTGGAATACTTCTCGCTGTATGAAGAGAAGAACGACGGCCCCGCCGCGCTGATCTTCGGAAACGGCGAAGTGATTGGCGCACGGCTGGACCGTCTTGGTCTGCGTCCGCTGCGCTCCGTCGAAACCGCTGAGTACATCGGTGCGATGTCAGAAGCCGGCCAGATCGCCTTCCCGCCGGAGAGCGTGCTGCGCCGTGGCCGTATCGAAGCTGGCGGCATGCTCTATTACGATCACAAAGAGAAACGCTCTTACACCACCGTGCAGGCGCTGGAAAAGCTGGCGGCGGAAAAAGATTATCTGTCCCTGGTGCAGGCGGCACGCGTTGAACTGCAGCAGCTGCCGGAAGTGCCGGCAGAGAAACTCGGCTCGCCGCTGCGCTATCGCGGCGACCTGAAAACCTATCAGCGCTTTGTGGCTTACTACTACAACCAGGAAAGCTTCAAATTCATGATGGACCCGATGCTGCAAACCGGCGCTGAGAAGATATCCGCGATGGGTTACGGCAACGCCATCAATGGCCTGTCCGATCATGAAGGCGGCATGGCGCACTACTTCTCGCAGCGCTTTGCACAGGTCACCAACCCGCCGCTCGACTCCATCCGTGAAGCGGACGGCATGACGCTGCGCGTGGCGCTCGGCGCTAAACCGCACCTCGGCCGCAGTAAAGGCCAGCAGATCATCGTGCCAAGCCCAATCCTGACGCACCTTGACATGCTGCGTCTGCGCGAGCAGAAAGTGGCGCCGTATGCGCGCTTCGAGATGCTGTATGAGCCGGTGATCGGTAAAGACATCGTCAGCCGCGCCGCCAACGCCAAAGCGCTGGAAAACGCTATCGATAACCTGGCGCAGCAGGTGGTGGATTTTGCCCGTCAGCAGGGCGGCATCGCGGTGATTACCGATCGCCATATCTCTTCAACCCATGCTGCCATTCCGATGCTGCTGATGGTGTCGGCCATCAACCAGCGTCTGGTGCAGGAAGGCCTGCGTCTGGATGTGTCACTGGTGGTCGAGAGCGGCCAGAGCATCTCCTCACACCATATCGCCGCCACGCTCGGCTTCGGCGCCTCTGCCGTGTATCCGCTGGGCGTACAGATGCGTGCAGAAGAGAAGTTTGGCGAAGGTGAAGAAGGCAACAAAGCGTTCAAACGCTATGCCAAAGCGGCAGAAAAAGCGCTGATGAAAACCATGGGCAAAGTGGGCCTGTGTACCGTTGAGAGCTACAGCTGCGGTGAGTTCTTCGAGCCGAACTTCCTCGATACCGAAGATCCGGTGCTGAAGAAATATTTCCCGAATATCAAAACTCCGGTGGGCGGCGCGGGCTTCCCGGCCATCGCGCAAATGGCGGTGGACTGGCACCAGAGCGCACTGAAAATTCAGGGCGAAGCCGAAGTGCCACTGCTGGGTCTGTTCAAAGAACGTTCTGAGGGTGCGGGCCACTCGTATGGCACCATCGCAGTACGTACCTTTATTGATATGACAGAGCAGCCGATTCGTTTCGCCGACAAAGCGCGCGAAGAGGACAACTTTATCCGTCTGATGACGCTGGCCAGGCTGGACAACGCGTTCAGCATCAAAGCCGAGTCGTTTAAAGACAGCAGCTTCGAGCGCATCCCGAATGCGGTGATCGACAGCTTTGCTATCACGCCGGATTACCGTCAGTTCTCCAGCCTGATGCACGCTGAGCGTAAGCGTCGCCCGGCGGCGCTGCGCGACATCCTCGCGCTGCCGTGCGATCTGACCCACGTGGACAGCGAAGCCGAATTTGGCCGCAAGCTGGGCCGCTACTCGCTGGTTAACAACGGCTTCGCCATTCGCGGCCTGCGCTGTGAAGCGGTGAACGGCAGCCTCAACCAGTTTGAGCTGCGTCTGATTGATGCCATTGCCGGCCTGAAGCCGGAGAGCGAGCGTCTGGCCGCGCTGTCACGCGCGCTGAAAACCCGCTTTAACGATGAGATCGAAAGCAGCAGCATCACTGAAGGCGTGTTGCACATTACCGCTTACGGTCAGGCAGCAGACTATCTGGCAAAAATCTTTACCGCGCTGCCCTCGCTGCCGCTGGAAGAGATCCAGCCGGCGCACGAAATCACCCGTACCTTCGCCTCAGGCGCCATGAGCCACGGCGCGCTGGTCGCGCCGGCGCACGAAGCGGTAGCGCACGGCACCAATATGGTGGGCGGAATGAGTAACTGTGGTGAAGGTGGCGAACACTATTCACGCCACGGCACCATTCGCGCATCGCGCATCAAACAGCTGGCGTCCGGTCGTTTCGGCGTGTGGGCGGCTTATCTGGCCGACCCGATGCTGGAAGAGCTGGAGATCAAAATTGGCCAGGGCGCTAAACCGGGCGAAGGCGGTCAGCTGCCAGCACCGAAAGTGACGGTGGAGATTGCGGCCGCACGTGGCGGTACGCCGGGCGTTGAGCTGGTATCACCGCCGCCGCATCACGATACTTATTCTATCGAGGATTTGGCGCAGCTGATCCACGACTGTAAAGCGGCACGCGTGCGCGTTATCGTCAAACTGGTGTCGTCTGAAGGCATCGGTACTATCGCAGTCGGCGTGGCAAAAGCCGGCGCAGACGTCATCAACGTCGCCGGTAACACCGGCGGCACCGGCGCGGCGTCGGTCACCAGCCTGAAATACACCGGGCGCGTGGCGGAAATCGGTATCGCCGAAGTACACCAGGCGCTGTGCGCGAACGGGCTGCGTGACAAAGTGCAGCTGCGCTGCTCCGGCGCACAGCAGACCGGCAGCGACGTGATCAAATCGGCCCTGCTCGGCGGCGACAGCTTCGAGTTCGGCACCACCGCGCTGATGATGCTGAAATGCGTGATGGCGAAAAACTGTAACGTCAAATGCCCGGCAGGCCTCACCACTAACGCTGAAGCCTTCGATGGCGATCCGCGTCAGCTGGCGCAGTACTTCATCAACGTGGCGCAGGAAGTGCGTGAGTTCCTCGCACGCCTCGGTCTGCGTTCGCTGCGTGAAGCGCGCGGCCGCTCTGACCTGCTGCACCTGATGGATCATCCGCTGGAAGTGGGCAAACTCGATCTGCGCGCCATGCTGACCGTGGTGCCGGAGCAGAAGATCGCTCAGCCGGTGTATCTGGAAAAAGATTTCGAGCTGGACGATGGCTGGGTAGAAGAGCTGAAAGCGCAGCTGGTTGATGCCGCCCGCCGCGAGATTACGCTGGGTAACGGCGTGACGCTGAACAACCGTAACAAGAGCGTTGGCGGTCAGCTGGCGATCGATATTGAGCGCATGCTGAACCACGAGCTGTCGGCGCAGCAGCTGGCCGCACTGCCAGCGGTACTGCAGGATGACCGTGGCCGGAAATATCTGGCACCGCGCACAGTGCAGATTGATACCCGCGGATCAGCCGGTCAGTCATTTGGCGCGTTCTGCAACGACGGCATGCAGATGAAGCATTACGGCACCTGTAACGATGGCGTCGGTAAAGGTCAGTGTGGCGGCGAACTGGTGGTGATGTCACCGGGCGGCGGCGCACAGGACAGCGACGGCAACGTGCTGATTGGTAACTTTGCGCTGTTCGGCGCGACCGGCGGTCGTCTGTTTGTTCAGGGCCAGGCCGGTGACCGTTTCGCCGTGCGCAACTCAGGCGCCACCGCGGTGGTGGAAGGCGTCGGCGACTTCTGCTGTGAATACATGACTAACGGCGCGATTCTTAACCTCGGCACCTTTGGTAAAGGTTTCGGTAACGGCATGAGCGGCGGCTTCGCCTATCAGTACGATCCGTACCGTTCCCTGGCCGCGCACGCCGCCGGTGATTCGGTGCTGTTCGGCTCCATCGCTGACGAAGACGAAATGGCGCAGGTGCACAAGCAGGCAGTGCTGACCATGCTGCACTGGCACCTCGAAGCCACCCAGTCGCCGCGCGCGGCATGGCTGCTGGAGAACTGGGAAACCGAGTGTCAGCACTTCGTTTATGTGATGCCGCGCTCGCTGCTGCTGTATCAGGACGGCGGTGAAATCCTGAAAGCGAAAACGCGTAAGGATTTGCTGGAAGAGCTGTCCACGTCGCTGGCCGCGCATCAGGTTGCCAAGTTCAAATCAGCCTGGCGTGCGGGCAAAACCATCGCCGACGGTGCGGTACCGGCCTACGGCGCGACCGATACTCAGGAGATGTTTGTTCTGCTGAATAACTACACTGTTCTGAGCTTCGCGCAGCAGCTGGCGCTGGGCAAACTGCCGAAAGGCACAGCGGTGGAAGACGCGGCAGTCGAGAAAGCGGTTCGCAACCTGCTGATGACCGAAGATTTCGCGCTGGTCAGCAAACTGCAGCGTCATGCCCGTGCGGCCATTGAGAGCTACAGCGATGATGAGCTGGCAAGCCTGATCGCCGCCAAGCGTATGTCGGATTACAAAGCCGCGCTGACGCAGCGCAACATTCGCTCCATGGACAGCCTGGCAACCTATGGCTGGATCATTTATCAGGACGCCTGCAACCGTGAGGTGCTGGGCCATCTGCCTGATTTTGAAGAGCTGTTTGCACGCGCCGCACTGCCAGAGATTGCCGCCGCGGTCGGGAAACTCTCCTGATTGTGCTGCGAAAGAAGATTGATGACGATAAAACGGTTTGAGTACTGATATCCATGAAGATTCCTTACATTCCTGAAGACGCGCCGTTTAACGGCGAACAGAAATACTGGCTGGCGGGGTTTCTCGCCGGTCTCCACTCGCGCCTGCTGGTATTAGAAGACAAGCAGACCGCACCGGCAGCGGGCGCCAGCGCCACCACCCAGCTGCATATTCTGTTTGGTTCCCAGACCGGTAACGCCGAAGCGCTGGCGCAGACCGCAGCCAAGGCGGCGCGCGCTAAAGGCCTGGTGCCGGTAGTGCAGGCACTGGGTGAAGTGGATCTGGATGTGTTCGCCACCATGCGTCATGTACTGATCGTCACCTCCACCTACGGCGAAGGCGAAATGCCAGACAACGCACAGCTGTTCTGGCAGGCCATCTCAGCCAGCACCGCGCCGCGTCTGGAGCAGATGCACTTTGCCGTGCTGGCAATCGGCGATACCGGCTACGACGGTTTCTGCCAGGCCGGTAAGTTCATTGATATGCGCCTGGAGCAGTTGGGGGCGAAACGCGTGGTGGATCGCATCGACTGCGACATCGATTACGAAGAGCCTTCCAGCGAGTGGATTGGCAGCGCCATGCCACAGTTTGCCGCCAGCGCGGGCAGCAGCGGCACGGTGCTTGAGAGCGCGCCGGAAGCGCCGGTAATCCCAGGCAGCAACAAGCAAAACCCGTACGCGGCGGCGCTGGTGACCAATAAGCGTCTGTCCGGCGAGCAGTCCGCCAAAGATATCCGTCACTTCGAATTTGACCTGAGCGACAGCGGCCTGAAATACGAAGCCGGTGATGCGCTGGGCGTGATCCCGGTTAACGATGCCGGGCTGGTGAGCCTGCTGCTGAGCGAGCTGAAAGCTGACTACGAAACCCCGGTGCCGGGCTTTGACCGTAACCTCGGCGATCTGCTGACCTATCAGTTCGAGATTTCTGAGCCGTCGCGCAAGCTGATTGAGTGGGTCGGACAGCACACTACCAACCAGGAGCTGCTGCACGTCCTGCAGCACGACGATAAAGACACACTGGCCAACTGGCTGTGGGGCAAAGATACGCTGGATCTGCTGCAGCTCGAGCTGAAGCGCAGCCTGTCGGTGCCGGAGCTGGTGGCGATGCTGCGTCCGCTGCAGCACCGTGCTTACTCCATTTCGTCCAGCTCGAAGGCGCACCCTAACCAGGTGCATCTGACCATCGCTTCCGTGCGCTATCACAGCGGTGGCCGCGAGCGTAAAGGCGTGTGCTCCACCTATCTGGCTGAACGCGTGCGTCGCGGAGAGAAGCCGGCGATCTTTATTTCGCCGAACAAAGCGTTCCGCGTGCCGGCGAACAATAACGCCCCGCTGATCATGGTCGGTCCGGGTACCGGCATCGCGCCGTTCCGCGCCTTCCTGCAGGAGCGCCAGGCGACCGGTGCTGAAGGTAAAAACTGGCTGTTCTTCGGCGACCAGCATCAGGAACATGATTACATTTATGCGGATGAGCTGGCGGGCTGGCAGCAGAGCGGTCTGCTGACGCATCTTGACCTGGCCTTCTCCCGCGATCAGGAAGAGAAGATTTACGTGCAGAACCGCATGCTGGAGAAAGGCGCTGAGCTGTACGCCTGGCTGCAGGAAGGCGCCTACTTCTACGTCTGTGGCGATGCCTCACGCATGGCTAAGGATGTCGACGCCGCGCTGTATGAAGTGGTGCGTCAGTTCGGTGGTCTTTCCAGCGAGCGTGCCGCAGCCTATATCGATCAGCTGAAGAAAGATAAGCGTTATCTGCGCGACGTTTATTAAGATGGGTACAAAGGGAGCGCTACGCTCCCTTTGGTCTGCCGCGCGCTAAGCCGCGCTGCGACACAGGCATAAAAAAACGGGCTAGTCAGCCCGTTTTTTATTTTCCGCGATTTACTTCACTACGCGCAGTGAAGGACGTCCACCGCGCGGCGGCGGTTCGTCATCCGGTGAAGAGTCGTCATCCGTCGCATCGTCCGGACGGTCACCATCAATCACCGACATCAGCGTCTCTTCCTGGCCGCCTTCCTGCTCGTCGCCGGACAGCTCATACGCAGGCTCCGGTTCGAACATGGTGCCGGCGCCGTTTTCGCGCGCGTAAATCGCCAGCACCGCAGCCATCGGCACGGATACCTGGCGCGGCACGCCGCCGAAACGCGCATTGAAGCGCACCTGATCGTTGGCAAGCTCAAGGTTACCCACCGCGCGCGGCGCGATGTTCAGGACAATCTGTCCGTCACGAGCGTACTCCAGCGGCACCTGTACGCCAGGCAGATTGATATCCACCACCAGATGCGGCGTCAGCTGGTTGTCGAGCAGCCATTCATAAAAGGCCCGCAGCAGATAGGGACGGCGGGCAGTAAGTTGCGACATTTCCATAGATTAGCCCCGGGCTTGCAGGCGCATTTCACGTTCGGCTTCCGTCAAAGAAGCGAGGAAGGAGTCACGTTCAAATACGCGCGTCATGTAGCCTTTCAGCTCTTTCGAACCTGCGCCAGCCAGATCCACACCCAGCTGCGGCAGACGCCACAACAGCGGCGCCAGATAGCAGTCAACCAGGCTGAACTCTTCGCTCATAAAGAACGGCGTACGTGAAAACAGCGGCGCGATGGCCAGCAGCTCTTCGCGCAGTTGCTTGCGCGCGGCATCGGCTTCGGCACCGCTGCTGGTTTCAATGGTACGCATCAGGCTGTACCAGTCCTGCTCAATGCGGTGCATCATCAGACGGCTTTCACCGCGCGCGACCGGATAAACCGGCATCAGTGGCGGATGCGGGAAACGCTCATCGAGGTATTCCATGATGATGCGGGATTCATACAGCGTCAGTTCACGGTCGACCAGCGTTGGCACAGTGCGATACGGGTTGAGGTCAATCAGATCCTGCGGCAGATTATCCGTTTCAACCTGCTCGATCTCCACGCTGACGCCCTTCTCAGCCAGCACGATACGTACCTGATGGCTGAAAATGTCAGTCGGACCAGAAAACAGCGTCATTACCGAACGTTTGTTGGCAGCGA
>NZ_JASEWO010000178.1:0-8806 GCF_030024295.1 Pantoea sp. Pa-EAmG | reverse complement strand
CTTTTTTTGAGGAAGTAACACTGGCAATGTGTGATCCGGAGTTGATTATTGCTCACAGCAACGGGCTGTCATCACTCTCTGCTGCAAGCCTGTTACTGAAGCATTTTGGCGATAAAGATACATTGATGTATTCCCATCCAAAGGGTTATTTCACAACGTTTGGTTTCGTCGGGCGATTCAACGATAAATCTGTTCCTGTTGTTTGCGTTCGACACATGTCGAGATTTAAACCTCAGGAGGAGTATATTAAAGCCGCGATTTCTCAAATGCATGAACTGGTGCAGGCTGAAATGCGATCAGCCTGAGATGGCGCAGGACGATTACTACCTTCGTATTTCATGGTAATAAAATTTTGGATCGCCCTGGCGTCTGCCATAGAAAAATACTCACTTGAGAAGATCGGGACAGTGCCAATATAGAGAGAGGAACAGGGCTCTGGCATTACTCCCTGCGCCGCAGTGCTATTCACTGCAGCGCTCACCTCATCCTTAACCAGCAATCAGCGCCCTTGGTTCCAGAAACGCGCTGATACCCGCCTGACCCATCTCCCGGCCTATGCCAGAGTGGCGGAAACCGCCGAACGGCGCGCGCGGTTCGTGAGCCAGCGTGTTGATCATCACGCGGCCGGCGATCAGCTGTTCTCCCACGTTGCGCGCATGCTGTTCATCCGCACCGATCACCAGTGCCGACAGGCCGTAATCGCTGTCGTTGGCCATGGCGATGGCTTCGGCTTCATCGCGGTAGGTCAGGATGCTCAGCACCGGGCCAAAAATCTCTTCGCGCGCCAGCGGCATTTCATTGGTGACATCGCTGAACAGCGTCGGGCGGATATACCAGCCGTGGTGCAGCCCGTCCGGGCGGCCGCTGCCGCCGGTCAGCAGGCGCGCGCCCTGTTGTTCGCCAAGCGCAATATAGTGCTGCACGCGCTGCCACTGTTTCTCGTTGACCATCGGCCCAATGGTGGTGCGCGCGTCAGCCGGATCGCCGGAGACCTCCGCAGCGACTGCCGCCGTCAGCGCCTGTTCGAACTCGGCCTTGCGCTGCTCCGGCACCAGAATACGCGTGCCGGCAATACAGGCCTGGCCGCTGTTGATAAAGCCAGCCTGAACCGCCAGCTGGGCTGCCTGGGCGGCATCGGCATCCGGCAAAATCAGCGTCGGTGATTTACCGCCCAGCTCCAGCGTGACGCGTTTAAAGGTGTCGGCGGCGCTGCGCAAAATCGCTTTGCCGGTGGCGGTCGAGCCGGTGAAGGAGATTTTCGCCACCTGCGGACTGCGGCTCAGGGCTTCACCGACGCTGGCACCGCGTCCGGTGACGATATTAAACACCCCCGCAGGCAAACCGGCGGTGTGCAGCGCCCTGGTGATCACCTGGGTCTGCAACAGGCTGAACTCGCTGGGTTTGATCACGGCGGTACAGCCTGCGGCAATTGCGGTCGCCAGTTTGTGGCAGATAAAGCCCGCGTTGCTGTTCCATGGCGTGATCAGGCCGGCAACGCCGAGCGGCAGCATCTGCACCTGCGCGCGGCCTGCCTGTTGTACAAACGGATAGCGTTTCAGCTCTTCAATTACCTGCAGAATCACATCAGCCGGATAGCGGCTCATCCACTCGGAGCGTGCGGTGGGCGCGCCGTACTCCTCAAGGATCGCCGCGCGCAGCTCGCTTTCGGCACGGTTAACCGCATGGTACATCTGTTCCAGCAGGGTGATGCGCTGAGCCACCGTGGTCGCGGCCAGGGCGGGAAACGCCGCCGCTGCCGCCGCAATCGCGCGTTCAGCATCCTGCGCATCTGCCAGACGCGCTTTACCGATTACGCTGCCGTCGGCAGGTTTGATAATATCCAGCCATTCATCGCCGTCAGGAGTGACAAACTGGCCGTTGATATAGATGTGTTCAATCATGTGCATGGCTATGCTCCTTTGCATGTTGCGTGGCGGCAAAATAGCACGCACCACCGGCGGCGATAATCCGCCTCCGCCTGCAAAGGGTATTGCGCGAAACGGAATAATTGATGAACCGGACAGGTCTGACTGAACTGGAAATTGTGCTGGCGGTCGCGCGGCGCGGCACCTTTAAAGCGGCGGCCAGCGAGCTGGAGATGTCGCCTTCGGCGGTGACCAATGCAGTTGCCGCGCTGGAGAAACGGCTGGGCGTGCGGCTCTTCAACCGCACCACGCGCAGCGTCGCGCTGACCGATGCCGGACGGCGTTTCAGCGAGAAAATTGTGCCAGCGCTGGCGATGATCCGCAGCGCGGCTGAGGAAGCCGGCAGCGATCCGGGCGATCCGGCCGGCATGCTGCGTCTCAACGTGCCGCCGGAGAGCAGCGCGCTGTGGTACGCATCGATATTGCTGCCGTTCCTGCAGCGCTATCCGCGCATTCGCGTCGATATTTACAGCCAGAAAGAGCGGGTGGATATCGTGGCCGACGGCTTCGATGCCGGCATTCGGCTGGCAGAGGATGTGCCGGGCGATATGATTGCCGTGAGGCTGACGCCGGAAATGCGCATGATTGTGGTGGCCGCGCCAGCCTACCTCGCACACGCGGGCACACCGCAAACGCCAGAGGCGCTCGATCAGCATCAAACCCTGTGTATGCGCATGGCGGACGGCAGCGTTTACCGCTGGGAGCTGAGCCAGCAGCAGCAGCGTTATCGGCTGCAGGGCGAGCCGCGTATGGCGGCCAGCGACATGAGCGCCATCCACCAGGCGGCGCTGGCAGGTCTGGGCATTGCCTGCATGACGGAACAGCAGGTTGCGGCGGATGTGCAGGCGGGCCGACTGGTGCACCTGTTGCCCGGCTGGCAGGTGCCCCTCGGTGCGCTCTGCCTCTACTATCCGGGACACCGGCTGGTGCCGCCGGCACTGCGGGCGCTCAGCGAATTTGTGCGTGCGCAGCGTGATGCTTCTGCCTCACCTGAAGCCGGATGACGTCCTTTATCAGGCGTTCAGTAACTTCAGCACCTGCTGCGGCAGCTGATTAGCCTGCGCCAGCAGGGCGCTGCTGGCCTGCTGCAGAATTTGCTGACGCGACAGGCTGGAGACTTCTGTGGCGTAATCCGCATCCTCAATACGGGAACGCGATGCCGCAATGGCGGCGGTGGCGTTACCCTGCAGCGTTTGCGCCGAGAGCAGCCGGTTAGCAACGGCGCCCAGACGGGTGCGCTGACTGTCGATTTGCCCGATAGCGCGATCCAGCGTGGCGAGCGGATCGTCCGGATGTTTCAGGCGGATCTCTGAACCGGTCTCGGCCACGCGCAGCGTCGTAAAGTTGGTAGAGGCATCGGTAACTGACGACAAAGCCGCCTGGAAGTAAATCTGCACGTCACCCACGCCCTGCAGGGTTTTCAGCATCAGGTTGCCGCTGCTGTCACTGCGGACGAAAGTGGCGGTTTTATCCAGATTGCCGTTCGGCACATCCATGTAGTAATTGCCTTCGGCGTCGAGTTTCAGCACATCATTACTGCTGTTGCCATCGACATCGGTATAGCGCACATCCACATTGGCCGGATCGAGCGTGATGTAAGAGGTGCCGGTCACGCTGTTTACCGCGCTGAAGCTGTTAATGCTGCTGGCGCTGGTCGCGACGATGCTCAGGGCATTACTGGTGCCATCCGAGGTCGCGCTGACGGCGGCGTTGTAATACTGGTAGCTACCGCCGCCGTTATCCACTTCCATTACATACTGCCCGCCGCTGCGCAGCAGACGGCCATTGCTCACCGCGTTGCCGCTGGCATCGCTGAAACTGAGGCTGGCGGTGCTGGTGTCGATCGCCGGCGTGTCGGTCACCGTGGTCGGCAGGGTGGCGAAATCGCTGTCGGTTTTGGCGGCACCGCCGGTCATGCGTGCCGTTACTGCGCCGCTGCTGCCAAAGCTGAGCGTGGCCGGATACCAGCTGTTGTTCTGCTCAATATAATACTGGCCATTATCCTGCGTTAACGTGGCTGCGGGCGTGGTGCTCAGCGCGCTACCACTGCTGTCCTGAAAATTAACCGCCGGGATGGTGCGCGACGCAATGCTGCTGACGTTGCTGTACAGCGGCGCCGGATTGCTGCGGCTAATCGAGACGTTACCGGCAGCCGTGGCGGTGTCCCAGCGCGCACTGACGGCGGCCAGATAATAGACCGGCTTGCCGTCGGCGTCGCTGCTCTGCACGTACTGGCGGTTATCACCACTGCTGCGCACCAGCTGCGGTGAGCCGCTGGCGGGCAGATAATTCACGGTGATCGCCGGGTTGCTGAACGCCATATTGGTGGCGAGGCCGGTGAGGGTGGTGACATTGGTCACTTTGCCGCTGATGCCGCTGATCACCAAATCCTTAAGTCCCAGTGCCTCCACGCTGAAGCCGGGCGCCGACAGGTCGAGACTGATTTTTTCGTTGTCATTAGCGCCAACCTGGAATCCCAGCTTACCGGCGCTGCCATCCAGCAGCCTGATGCCGTTAAAGCTGCTGCTGGTGTTGAGCCGGTCAATCTCTTTCAGATTGAGGTTAATCTCCGCCTGAATGGCGTCCGAGTCGCTCTGCGAATTGGTACTGTTTAATCCCTGAACCGCCAGCTGGCGAATCCGCTGCAGGCGGTTATTGATCTCATCCAGCGCGCTTTCCGCGGTTTCGACCAGTGACAGGCCGTCACCGGTATTACGCTGCGCCACCGCCAGGCCGTTCTGCTGGCTGCTAAAACGGTTACCAATCGCCTGACCTGCCGCATCGTCACGCGCGCTGGTGATGCGCATACCCGACGATAAATGGCGGATCGCATCGCCCAGCGCTGCGCCATTTCTGGCAGATTGCTTGCTGGCGTTGAGGGCAGACAGATTGGTTTGCAGGCTGATCATTTCCGGGCTCACTGATAAATACACTGATAGCGTTATCGGCATTTACCGGCTTTCTTTAAAAAAATATTTGGCCTAAGTCACGTCAGCGAAGCGCTGATTGTTAAAATAAGCAGCATGAAATCGCGCTAAGTTGAGTTTGTGATGCAGTAAGGATCTGTATTTTTCTGCACGGCGCTAATTTATAGAGGCAGGGCTTGACGACTACTAAAAATAGCAGGTCAGCAGAATGAATAAAGGTTATTACTGCTTAAGCGAGGCGGCGAGGGCGTAACCCATCGCGATAACAACCGCTTAGGACGCTACTGGACTTATCCGCCGGTTTCCCTGCTCTTATTCCTGGTCAGCAGCGCGCGCCGCCCTTATCAATCGTCGCGGTTGCGCTTTATCCATGCTAATCAGTCAGCGCGAAATAAGGCGGCGGGGCGGGTGAGTAAATTCCGTTTTGGTCTGGAAGGCATTGACCTTATAACTGCGCCTGGTGAGAATGCGGTAAAAGTTTTGAATCAGATCGCAATTTTGGGCCTTGTGCCATTTGCAGTCCGGCTGCGATAGCCGGACTGAATTAACGCCACTTGCACCTCGCGCCGCGCAACACACATCGCGGCGTAATAAAAGTGCAGGGCATACAGCAAATATCGTTAATGTCGTAACGCTCGTTGCGAAGGCCCGTCGAAAGATGCACCTTTTCAACCGCGGTCGGCAGTTCCCGTTCTCCTGATGCGGCAAAAAATAGCTGGAGAGGTAGCGCCGATCAGGATAACGAATAAACCTCTATCTGATAAATGTTTTACCCGGCAGCAACGCAATAAATACGTTGCTGTGCAGGAGATGTTGGGGCTAACTGGCTGATAAATAACTGAACTCTGCGGAGTGCAGCGCCCCTTCTTTACGCCTGAAAATGCACCAAAGAGAATTCCAGCACGCTGGTCGCTGTAAGCCAGGGGCGGTAGCCTGCGGTTTTTAACCTTTAAATCGCCAGATAAACCTGACCTGAATATTTAGCGAAATTCTTATCTGGCGCCAGCGAAAAATAGACTTATTCCGGCGGGCATATTTTGGTGAGGAAACTCTGAAAACAGCGGTGTATTAATGTTAAGCCGCATGAAAGCATAGGCCGTTAAACGTTAAGCATTAACGGTTCAGTATCGATTTTTATTTGTCACGGCGGGTTCAACCCCCAATAAATTATGTTTTGAGGTCATATGCAAACTCCCGTTAACGACGTGCTGATTAGCGTCATTGTGCCGGTGTATAACGCCGCAGCTTATCTGGAAAGATGCATCGACAGCCTGCTGCAGCAGGATGAGGTTCGCTTTGAGGCCATTTTTATTAATGACGGCTCCAGCGATGACTCGCTGGCGATCCTGCAGCGCTACGCCGGTTATCCGCAGTTCCACCTTATCAGCCAGGCCAACGCGGGCGTCTCGGCGGCGCGCAACCGGGGCATTCGCGCCTCGCGCGGCCGGCTGCTGTGTTTTTTAGACGCCGATGACTTCCTGCCGCCCCAGGCCTTCTCGACGTATGTGCGGCTGATGAGTGATGAAACGGCGATGGTGGTGGGCGAGTCACAACATTTCAACCCGGACGGCGCACCGCTGGATTTTCCCGCCAACCGTGAACAGGCGTACGTGCTGTCGGTATCGGCGGCGATTAACGAACTGCTCTATTACCATCCGCGCCACGGTATCTGCGACAAGGTGTTTCGCGGCGATGTCATTCGTCAGCACCGGCTGCGGTTCAACGAAGAGATCGCCAATTTCGAAGACCTGCTGTTTGTCATGAACTACCTGCATCTGCAGCAGGATCGCCAGGTAGTGATGACGCAGCGGGTGGTTTATCACTACGTCAAATCCACGCACTCCGCCACGCGTTCGGCGCTGCGGGAAAAACATTTCTCTTTTGCCCGCTCGTTCAGCGGCATGAAGGCGTTTTTATCGAGCCAGCATTATCGCTGCTATTACCACCTCTATTTAAAAGTCACGGCGTCTTACATCCACAAAGGGCTGCACAGCGACAGCCTGAGCCGCGCCTTCATTGATGAATACATCACGCTCTATCGCCGCAGTTTCCGCAGCTGGTGCACCGCCGGACCGCTACTTAATCCGTGGAGCCTGTACTTTGCGCTGTTTTTCATTAGCCCGCGCCTGGTTTCACGGCTGCGCCGGCTGGCAGAGAAATAATCGCACCGGAGGCGTTGTGAAAAACAAATTAAAAAACTCCATGTGGATGATTGCCGAAAAGCTGATTGCGGTATTCGGCCTGATCTTTGTCACCTCCTACGTGGCGAAATACGTCGGGCCCACCACCTTTGGCATTATCTCCATCGCCATGCTGGTATTTCAGTTTATTCAGACCATCGCACTGATGGGCAGCGATGTGATTTTGCTGAAACGCATCGCGCAGAATCATCATTCCGGCCTGCGCCTGATGATGGCGACCTTCCTGCTGGTACTGGTGCTGTATTGCGTGCTGTCGATTGTCGGCATGGCGATTATGGAAGAGGAGTGGAGCGCCGACGCGCTGGTCTTTATCTGCGCGGCAGCCATTGCCTGCCTGTTCTCATCCATTGACCTGGTCAATATTTACAACGAAGCGAGGCTCAACGCGCGTCTCAATGTGATTGCCAACGTCATCGGTCTGGCGATCAGCCTGACGGTGCGCTTTCTGATCTCCTATTACCAGCTGGAACCGGCCTGGCTGGCGATTCCGATTGTGCTCGCCACCTTTATTCCTTTCACCATCAAGTTAACGCTGTTTCTGCTGTATGAGCGGCGTGCACCGCTTCCGGCGCTGCGCCACGTGAAAAAGTATTCGCGCTACATGCTGGTTTCCGGCATGTCGCTGATCTTCTCTGCGATTGCCGTTGCGCTGTATACCCGCGTGAATCAAATCAGCGTCTCTTATTTTCTCGGCGTGAAAGAGGCGGGCATTTTTTCCGTGGCGCTGACGTTGTCGACCGCCTGGGTATTTTTACCCAGCGCGCTGCTGGCGTCGTTTTATCCGGCATTTTTTGCCGAGCGGAATGACCAGCAGGCGATCGTCAAAGCGCAGAAACTGCATCTGCTGGTGATTGGCGTTTCCGCTGCGGTAATTGTGGCGATCTGGCTGCTGTCGGGCTGGTTTATTCGTGACTTCTACGGTGAGCAATATCTTGATGCGGTCGCGCCGACGTTATTACTCAGCCTCGGTGCGATGTGCGCGGTGCTGAGCAGCGTCATGGATCGTTTCATCATTAAATATAACGGCTATCGCTATCTGGTGAAAAAAACCTTCGCGGTATTAGTGATTTGCGTGCTGTCGTCGCTGCTGCTGGTGCCACATTTCGGTTTAACCGGTGCCGCCATGAGCGTGGTATTAACCGAGTTTTTATCCTTCTCCCTGCTGAATTACTTTTTCCCGGCACAGCCGGTCATGCGTATTCATCTGATCTTTTTCAACCCCAGGAAACTATGGCAGCTCTTTAGCACTATCAAAACCTCAGACAGTAAAGAGAGTTTATCATGAATGAAAAAACGCTATTTAGTATTATCATTCCCGTTTATAACGCGCAAAACACTATCCGGCGTACGCTGCAAAGCGTATTAAATCAAACCTTCAGTAGCTATGAAATAATTGTTGTCAACGATGGCAGTCGCGATAACAGTGCCCGGATTTTGCAGGAGTTTGCTCACTATCCGCAGGTTACGGTGCTTAATCAAATTAACGCAGGCGTCAGTGCGGCACGCAATAGCGGGCTGCAGCAGGCCAGCGGGGAATATGTCCTGTTTCTCGATGCGGATGACTGGGTTGACGATAACTTCCTGATGAGTTTCAAACTCAATCTCAATGCCTGGCCGGCCGAGTCGGTGGATTTAATGGTGGGAAATCTCAACGACAATCGCATCGGTAAGATTTCGCAGGCGGGATTCTTCAGCCAGCAGGACATTCCTTACGTGCTGGGTGAACTGGAAATGAGCGATAACATCGGTTATC
>NZ_JASEWO010000379.1:0-911 GCF_030024295.1 Pantoea sp. Pa-EAmG | reverse complement strand
AGATGATGTCGAATCTGCGTGAGCTGATTCCGGGCAGCGAACTGTGGCCACGCTTTGTACGTAACCAGTCAGAGCGGTTTGAAGCACGTTTCAGCCTGGTCGAAGTGGCTGCGAGCCCATCGTTGCTGCTGGACGGCATGGCCGGTTCTCATATGCCAATCGCCGTGTCGCACGGTGAAGGCTTCGTGGAAGTGCGTGACGGTGCGCATCTGGCTCAGCTGGAAAGCAAAGGTCTGGTGGCGCTGCGCTTCGTGGACAACTTCGGTAAAGTGACCGAAAATTACCCAGCCAACCCGAACGGCTCGCCGAATGGTATCACTGCGGTAACCAACGAAAGCGGTCGTGTCACCATTATGATGCCGCACCCAGAGCGCGTGTTCCGCACCGTGAGTAACTCCTGGCACCCAGCAGAGTGGGGCGAAGACAGCCCGTGGATGCGTATCTTCCGTAACGCACGTAAGCAGCTGGGCTAATTTAGCCAGTCGCGTCAGAGGCCGCCGCAAGGCGGCCTTTCTTTTGGCCAGCTGGTCCAGACTCACTCACTCACTCACTCACTCACTCACTCACTCACTCACTCACTCACTCACTCAATCCATTACGCCATGACCTACTTTGGCTGGCTCGCAAAATTGTCGGAAATTAGCGACAAACACGATAAAGATGTGTCGCTGAATGGTGACATTTAATTTATTGATTTATATTGGATCAATTTTTCACACTCTATCTCGTTGCTGATCAGCGACACTTTCGCCAGACCAGCCGGTCCGCTTTTACATAAAAAAACTGCGTCACACCTCGCATTACTCTGATAATCAATGCTATTTCATTTCTGGCACGATAGTTGCTATACTCACTGCGTTGCTCATTCTCCTGTCTATGATTGCCCCGCACTGCGGTTGAGCTCATAAAAT
>NZ_JASEWO010000177.1:0-8891 GCF_030024295.1 Pantoea sp. Pa-EAmG | reverse complement strand
TCTGTTCTGATCTCTGTGGAGGAGAAATTAATCGTTCCCCATATCTTTCCCCGCACCCACAAAGGCGCGGAGATGTAACTTTCCAGCCGCATCTGGCGGTAGACCGGATGGGTTTTAAGATCAGGGTGCTTGCCCGCATTGAGGACGCTGATGATGCGTCCCTTCTGCACCACCAGCTGACAGTAGGTGTCCTGAATATCGAACGTCATGCCGGGCGTGATATCCTCCTGGCAGGGTGAAACGGCAAGCAAGGTATACCGGTTATCCACGATCTGACTGATGATACCCAGCGTCATATCAAACGCCGCTAAGCCTTCTTCGAGGAGAGTGGTAAAGGCGACCTGAGGTGAGGACGCATGATGCACAAGGGCTTCATACAGTGAATGAAGTCGGTTGGTACGAAACAGATGCTCTGACATCGCGCGTCTCCTTGTTTTAAATGACTCCGTGCGTGGCGCTCATATTGCGTTTACAGGCGCGGGTTAGGCAATGTGTCATCCGAACTGCGTCCAGTTATTCACATCATAGACTTAACCCGTCTGAACGTCCTAAGGAAAGATAAGCGTGCGCTCTGCAACAGGCTACGGAGCAGGGAGGTTATGACAGGCAGGCTTTCCTCATCCGTGACGTGGCAGCCAGACCGGATGCCAGTGTGTTGACCCGTGATTTAACGTTGAAGCCGGATAATAGGAGGGTGCTTTTATCGGGGCGGATATCGCTGCGGTGGACATGCCCGGATGGGCTTAACGGAGGAATAGAGCGATGAAGCGAATTCGTCATGTCTGTCAGGCCGGAACGGCCGCTGAGCGGGTGCACGCCCTGACGGGAGGGAACGTGCTTGCGATTGCGGATGATGCCTCTGTGGGGCCGCTTCAGGATAGTGATTTACCCGCTCCCCGTCTGCGTGCCGCTTTCTGGGAAGCGGTGTTTGAGGGTGATCCTGATATGCCGAGTATGGCCTGGTACCATGAGCTGGGTGAGATCCGGTTTCAGCTGTCGACCCTGCTCAGGGAGGCTGATGAGATTGTGATCTGGGCTGGTCATCATCCAACAGAACAGCTCCTTCGTCGACGGATCCACGGATGGCTTTGGGAGACCAGCATCCCCGTTTACGAAGTGTCGCACGCCCTGGATAACAGACAGACTGAGCCGGGTGGAACGAACGGCCTTATGCCGATTACCACGATCCCGCCAGACATTCTTCGTCAGCGCTATCAGCAGCGACGTCTTGTGTCGGCGGGGCTACAACGCCAGCTGGCGAGCGAGTGGGAAGGCTGTCGGGAGAACGGGAAAGGCATCCGTACGCTGAAAAATGGCGTCCTCACCGAATCCGCCATTGACAGCGTTGATCCGGTGATTTTATCCCTGTTCAGCCAGAGACCGCTGGCATTGCACCGTGGAATCGGTCATGCGATGGCGATAACCGGCCTGACGGATGCGCTGTGCCACTGGCGTATAAACATCTTGCTCTCTGCGGGCTTGCTGAAACTGGAAGGGGGCGTGATCAGCCTGTCTTCACCCGCCTGATAAGAAATGGGCTACGCCCAATGCCTTCTGCTGGCGTGTAAAGGGCCGGGGGCGCAGTCGCTCAGGCTGGATGACATCAGATAAACGGGAAACAGACGTGTTGTGTCTGACCCTTTGCGTTTTTCTGCGCAGGATGATCCAGACAGAAAAAGCCAGGGAGGATCCTGACCCGGTTTATAAAACACGTCATTCTGAGTTATTGTTGCGGATGAGAGCAGGGAGTGTCCATCTGCAACGCCTGGAACGCCTTAACGGCAAAGCCGTATTTAAGCAGATCCTGCCACAGGAGCCTGCGTCATTTTCAATGAAACTCATTTTTGTGCGACATGCCGAAACAGAATGGAACCGGCACGGGGTTATCCAGGGCCACAAGGATAGCCCGTTGATGGCCGTGGCGTGCAGGAGACATCGGCATTACTGACGGCCTTAACGGATGCCGGTTATCCCGTGGACGGTGTCTTTACGTCACCCCCTGGGCGTGCGCGGCACATGGGGCAGGCGCTGGCGGGCCATGTTCAGTGCCCGCTGGCGATCGCGGCGGCACTGAAAGAACAGTCATTCGGTCAGTATGACGGCATGACGAAGGCGCAACTGGCGCATGAACACCCCGATCACTTCCTTGCGTTATTTTCACAGGATATCGCGTTTTGCCCTCCCGGCGGCGAGTCGCTTGCCTGTGCTTCTCAGCGTATTCTCCATTTCGTGTATGAGAAAAAGGCACCCGCAACGCATCAGACGTTTTGTGTGGTCACGCACGGGCAGGTCTTGCAGGGTATGATTGCGCTGCTCAGGAACGGAAACCTTGAGTATTTCAACCGCTACGCGCAGCCGAACGCCAGCTATACCGTGCTGGAGGGAGGTGGAGGGCATGGCATTACCCTCCGCTGGGGGATCGCTACCACCTGCTTAAGTTGCCAGGGGGGAAGGTAAGCGCGATGCGCCGGTCGAGCCCCGGCCCGCGGTTAATAGAGGAGTGTGTGCGACTGCAACATCAGCCACGCACGCTGCCCGGTTGCCTGCCGTATCCTGTTGCACAGCGCACCGGGCTCCATCAGAACATAACCCCGGGTATGGAACCTGTTGAGCACCTGCACCTGACTGACGGAGGCGAGATAGCGCGACGATGCCTGCCTGCGCCCGATACCGGCGCAGAGGCCTTTGCCGATCACCTCCTCATACCGTGCCGGGGTGACCCGGTCCTCATTGAGGATGACGGTCATGGTGTCGTGATGGCGCGTGACGGCAAGCGGATGCCAGGGACGCAGCGCCTGTTGCAGCTGTCCGGCATCATTTGCCTGCGCGGAAAAACAGGCAAGGATGAGCGCCAGGATAAACAGTCTTTTTCCATTGGTCATGACGGACAGAACGCCAACTAGCCGGAGCCGCCGGGCCTTTCGTCCCGGCGGATCCGTTTGCACTCAGAAATACGTGGTCCAGAAGCAGGACACCGGCATGGCGAGCACCAGGGAAGGCAGCATGCCCGCCACCGGAAAAACCTTGATTCCGGCGATGCGCAGGCCGGTAGCCACCATCAGGACACCGCCCACGGCAGAGAAATCAGCCTGCATTTCCGGGGTCGTCATCGGGAGAATGAACACCGCACTCCAGGCCAGCGCCAGCTGAATAATAAGCTGCGGAACCGCAACCAGCGCCACGGCATAGCCGAGAGTGGTCGCGAAAATCAGGGCCGTGAGCAAATCCAGAAACGCTTTGGCGATCAGCACGCTGTTGTCACCCGTCATGCCTTCATGCATGGCACCAAAAATCCCGGTGCCGCTGGCGCAGAAGAGCACAATGATCGCGACGTATTTTTGCAGAAATTCGGCCCGGGAGTCGGCGTCACCCGGATCTTCCCTGACCACGAGCGCGACCAGCCCGCGGGCTTTCCCACCCAGATAGCCGATGCCTTTCTCCAGGTAACAGAGCTCACCCAGCAGCGTGCCGAGCAGTACAGACAGTATCATCACCGGCATGTGGCTCACGCTGGTGACCAGTACGATCCCCATGCACAGCGAGGCTGCCCCGAAAATCAGCGGCATCGAGACGCGGAGCCGCTCGGGCAGGCGGGCGCTGATAATGGCTCCCGCCATTCCGCCAATTACGACGGCGGACCCGTTAATCCAGGGACCTGTGATCATAATGATTTTCTCCTGTTGTCAGATGATGCGTTTCTCCCCACCGGGGCAGGGACGGGCAGGGCAGACCCAGCAGACCGAGCGCCCGCGCCACGCTGTGTGCGATGATTGCTTCGCAGTCGGTGGGACGGGCATACCAGGCCGGGACCGGGGGAAAAATAATGCCGCCATTTTCCGTCACCTGAAGCATGTTACGCAGGTGTCCGGCATGCAGCGGCGTCTCGCGGACCATCAGCACCAGCCTGCGGCGCTCTTTCAGGGTCACGTCTGCCGCCCGCGTCAACAGGTTACTGCCAAGGCCGATAGCCACGGCCGCAAGGGTATGCATGGAGCAGGGGGCGATCAGCATACCGGCTGCCGGAAATGAACCGCTGGCAATCGCGGCCCCCACATCGCCAATGTCATATGTCACATCCGCGAGCGCCGCGACCGCCTCTTCCGTCAGGGTGGTTTCATGACGGCGGTTCAGCTGCGCGGCGGGGGAGACGACCAGGTGACTCTCTACCTGAAGCGCCCTGAGCGCCCGCAGGGCCGCCACGCCGTAGCCAAACCCGGATGCACCACTGATGCCCAGAATGATGCGGTGGGGAGGTAATACGTCGGTGTTATCCATGGCGTATCCCCTTACCCCGGATAGTCATCAGGCAGAAAACGCCGGACATCTACCTCCATAAAGGCGCTGCGGCGGAAGTCGTCTTTCATGCTGAAGGGCACCGTGCAGTCAAAAATGGTTTTACAGGCGATGCCGTGGTCGCGTACCGAATAACTGAAGGCCGGGTCGGAAGACGGATCCAGAGGGTGACAGCGAACACCCGGAATGAAGACGGTGCTGATATCACCCTGGTAACGCGTGGTCATGGCCCAGATCACGTCGCTGAGATCGAAAATGTCCACATCCTCGTCCACCAGCATCACATGCTTGAGCTCGGAAAAGGCCGAAAAGGCCAGCAGGGCGGCCTGGCGTTGACGGCCTTCATCGCTGGCCTGACTTTTTTTCACTTGGATGACCGCCAGGTATTTGCCCGTTCCTGGGGACGGGCAGTGCACGTTCAGGACAAAGCCGGGCAGGGCCCGTTCTACCAGTTGCAGAATACTGGCTTCGGTGGGGATCCCCGCCATGTTGGTGTGCTCATCGCTGGGGCCGATGCACGTCTGCAGGATCGGATGGCGGCGGTGGGTGATGGCTTTCACTTTGATAACCGGGACCTGCGGCTGCGCCTTGCCGGTATAACCCGGGAATTCCGGCATGGCTTTCCCGCTGTTGGTATGCTGATCTTCCCTGACCCGGTAGTCCGGGACAAGCTCGCCCTCGATCACCACCTCGGCACTGGCAATCGCGCGCGCCTTCACGGTCAGACAGTCCACCAGCTCCACGGGCTGCTGGCGCAGCCTGCCCGCCACCGAGAGCTCGTCATAGCCGAGCGGAGTGGTGGGCGGTTCAAAGCAGGCACCAATTTCAATGGCCGGATCCACCCCGATACTGATGGAAATGGGCAGGGGAAGTCCGTCCTTCTCTGCCTTCTGGCGGAACGTATCCAGATGGCGGCCCGGGACGAAGTACATGGATATCTCATCCCGGCCCTGCACGCAGAGGCGGTGGATCGTAACGTCGTGCTCACCGGTTTGCGGATCGGCAGCGTAGCACATCCCCAGGGTAAAATAGGGGCCCGCATCTTCCGGCGTGTTGGTCGGGGCCGGGAGGATATCGAGTATGCTGAAGTCTGGATCGGAGGCCAGGTGTACCACCTCCTGACAGACGGCATTTTCGGGGGGAATGACGACGGGAGGGACAGGATGGCTCACGGCGTCGCGGAGTAAAAAGGCCAGCTTCTCCGGCGTGCTGTGCAGCAGTCGGGCCACGCGTTTGCGGGAGGCCAGCAGGCCAATCAGCACCCGCATATCGGTATAGCCATTAATGGTGTTAAATAACATTGCCGGGCCGACGCGGGTAGGACGCATAACCGTCCCGTGCGCGCCGATATAGCGATAGACACCCGAGAGCTCGGCGCTCGGGTCGACAGGTTCATCGGTTTCGATGAGTTCATTTTCATACTGGCTCAGCAGCGCCAGCGCACTGCGCAGGTCGGTGACCTTGTGGATATGGGACATGAAGAATTCCTCCTGGCGTGGCCGGAAGACTCGTCTCCCGGCAGGATGATGCGGGGCCTCTGCCGGACCGGCAGAACACTCCTGGACACCTGACAGTGTGCGAGTCAACCGAAATTCTGGTCCAATCACATTTCTCCTTGTTTATATGTGGGATTGTTATGGGAAGAACGGTCAGGGGGGAAAGGGTGGACTATAGGTATCTGCACGCGTTTGTGGTGCTGGCCGGGGAACTGCATTTCGGCAACGCCGCGCGACGACTCCATATCACACAGCCGGCATTAAGCCGCCAGATCCGGGTGCTGGAAACGCACCTCGGTATGCCGCTGTTTATCCGTGACCGGCGCCATGTGGTCCTGAGCACGGAGGGAAGACGTCTGGCTGAGGCCGCCCGGATCTCCGTCAGCCACTACGAGAAACTCATGTCGCGGGCACGCAGCTTGCGGGAAGGGTTCAGCGGTCAGCTCAAGCTGGGTTATGTGGGCTCGGCGATCCTCGATCCTGCGCTTACATGCCTGACCAGCGGGTACCGCAGGATCCAGCCGGATGTGGAGATTGTCATTGAGGAGCATAATGTCAGCGATCAGCTCACCCTCCTGCTCGATCATGAGCTGGACGCGGGGCTGATCCGCTCCCCCGTGCCGCGTTATGCCGGCCTGAACTACCTCAATCTTGCCACCCGGCCACTGATCGCGGCCGTGCCTCATACCCATCCGCAGGCTGCCGTTGAGCGCATTGCGCTGGTATCACTGGCCGGGGACACTTTCATGGTACAGCAGGATCCGCCCGGCGTGGGGCTCGGCTGGTCTGCCTTACACGCCTGCGATCAGGCCCGCTTTGTCCCGCAAAAAATTCACTATACACGGGATGTGGCGGTGGCCATTGGTATGGTATCCCTGGGGATCGGGGTCACCCTCGTGCCGGAAACACAGCGCTCGGTCACGCTGCCGAATGTCTGTTATTGTTCCCTGGAGGATGCCGGGGCGGTAACGACCCTGACGCTCTGCTGGCCAAAATCCCGCAAAAGCCGCGAGCTGATGGAATTCATTCGCTACATTACTCCCGAGATGCTCGCTTCGATGACGCCTCCACCGGAGGACGCCCGTTCCACTTTCGGCGGTTTTTCTCACCCCGCTACGTGAGAGGGGGTGGCGACATGCGGCTGGATTTTTTCATCAGGCAACTCAGCCGTGTCAGCACTCCGGACCTGAAAATGAGGACGAGTGTTGGCGGCAGGCAGAACGTCGCCCTGAGGCACGGTCTGCGCCGCAGTAAACAGTGAGAATGCCAGCAGGATACCGGCATAAAGGCGACGGTGTATCATCATAACGTTGCTCCTCTCAGTGTGAACCGACCGGGAGCATAGCGGATGAGATGTTGAGTACGGTTTTCTCACCTTAAACCTTTCAGGGATTTTGTTGGATCCCGGTAAACCGTTTTTCAGCGCGTTTCCGTGCGTATCCGGGTGCATGCCGGAATACAGTTCTGCATTGCTCCTCTTCTGGCAACTTCCTTAAATGCGTTTTCAGTATTTCTACACCCACCCGCTCTGCACCCCCGTATAATTTCCTCAGCACATCTCAGCACATCGAGGAGGGGAAAATGAAAGAGGGCTTCTACGGGATCCAGCATAACGGCGTGGTGCAGGTGGCTTATTACAGTCACGGCATGACTGACGATCTTGAGACGGGACAGACCATTCACGGTGTCTGGCATTTGACGCAGGGGGACGACCTCTGTGACAACGGAGAGGCGGAAATCCTCGCGGGGCCCCTTTCTCCCCCGTTCCCTGAAAAGAGATAGCTTCCTGAATGTATGGCATTTCCTCCTTTCGGCACGACGCTCCAGGAATTCCGGTGGAAGGGGCCCTGAAGGATTCTGTGTTTTTAACTGACAGCGTGCCTGCTGTCAGCCTCTGCCTGGCTGCTCTCTGAGCGGGCGTTTTGATGCACAGGCGTAAATCATTGACCCCTTAGATCAATAGCACGTAAAGTATTCCCATGGTGAATCCTTTCTGTGTGAAAGGGCGTTCCAGTCCACTGCTCTCTGCAGGTATGCACGCGTCTTTACTGACTGGGGTGAAGGCACCGGGAGGCACCCGGCACCGTGACAACAATAATACTGGTCTGAAATTCCTTGAGAGCCTGCCTGAAAAGCAGGCTTTTTTTTTATCTGCTGCTACGCTTTGAACCGTGGGGAAACTGGCCTGCCCGCAGGTTCTTCTGAACCTCAGTGAATCAGCCGATACAGCTTCACCTGGAGGGAAGGTCAACTCACACCTACCTGATATATAGTCAACTTTTTCGCCCGCCCGCAAAAGCGGGCTTTTTTCTGAACCACGCTGCTCGCCAGCCCTGATTTGGTGGGCTTCCCTGTCTGATTCATTATTGTGTATTTGAAAGTACGGTTGCACATAATGAGCCCCGAACGCTTTTTCGCTCATGGCTAGTCCCTGCCAGGGCGGAATCACCCAAATGCATTACTTTTACACCGGGTCTGTAAGTTGATTCAGAATAAGTCAATGCGTTTAAATACCAAATGGCTGACAATAATGGACTCTTCGCACATGTACGATGAAAACCATTGCGTGTTCGGTATGCGCAAGATGTTGCGTGACGATATCAGTGTGGGCAGTTCAGTAGTGCTGTATACGCAGGGTTTTCCTTACGGATGTCGTTCTGCACTATCCGTGATGACGATGGTTAGACTCTCTCCAGCCAGGATGAAGTAGCTCACCAGGTGGCCTCATCACTTGACCTTGCAAAAAAGGTGGCTGTGGGGGCGAATGGGCTGATTATCTTATGAATCAGTAGGATAATAAACTCATCTCTTCTCTAATTTTAACCTGACGTTTTTTCAGATGCCTTTATCCCTCAGCCTCAGCTATATCGTATCCGGTCGTCAGGATACCACCTTCCACCCACTCACTCTGCGGCATACCTGTTTGCGAGGTGGTGGCGCGCGACCCAAAGGGCGTTACGTTCTGTCATTTTTATGAACAATAGTGCTAAAAAAAAGGTAATGAGATTACAACCACATTCCCCGGAAATGTTATAGAAACAAGTTGCATACGCATTTAAGTTCTAAGCAGGGGATGAAAAATGCCGGATAATAAACAATTTA
>NZ_JASEWO010000378.1:0-916 GCF_030024295.1 Pantoea sp. Pa-EAmG | reverse complement strand
TGACCATCAGTAACTTTGCTATCGTTCGTGAACTGGAGATCGACTTTCATCGTGGGATGACAGCGATCACGGGGGAAACCGGCGCAGGTAAATCCATCGCAATCGATGCGCTGGGCCTGTGCCTGGGCGGCCGCTCTGAAGCAGATATGGTGCGTCAGGGTGCCAGTCGTGCCGATATCTGCGCGCGTTTCCAGCTCAAAGCCTCACCTTCTGCACAGCGCTGGCTGGTAGAGAATCAGCTCGATGAAGGCAGCGAATGCCTGCTGCGCCGCGTGATCAGTGCCGATGGCCGCTCTCGTGGCTTCATCAATGGCACTTCGGTGCCGCTGTCACAACTGCGTGAGCTGGGTCAGCTGCTGATTCAAATCCACGGCCAGCATGCGCACCAGCTGCTGCTCAAGCCAGACCACCAAAAACATCTGCTGGATGCTTATGCGGCTCATGATGACCTGCTTGATGAGATGCGTCAGCACTACCAGCGCTGGCATCAAAGCTGCCGTGCGCTGGCTCAGCATCAGCAGCTGTCACAGGAGCGTGAAGCACGCCGTGAACTGCTGCAATATCAGCTGAAAGAACTGAATGAATTTGCCCCGCAGCCGGGAGAGTTTGAGCAGATTGATGAAGAGTACAAACGTCTCGCTAACAGCGGGCAACTGCTCTCTACGAGTCAGCAGGCTCTGCAAATTCTCGCCGATAGCGATGACACTAACCTGCAAAGCTTGCTGTATAGCGCGCGCAATATGCTCGGCGAATTAGTCTCGCTGGATGACAAAGTGAGCGGCGTGTTCAATTTGCTGGAAGAGGCAGCGATTCAACTGAGCGAAGCCAGCGATGAGCTGCGCCACTATTGTGAACGTCTGGATCTCGATCCCAATCGTCTGCATGAACTGGAACAACGTCTGTCACGCCAGATTGC
>NZ_JASEWO010000176.1:0-8949 GCF_030024295.1 Pantoea sp. Pa-EAmG | reverse complement strand
CTTCTGTATATTCCTGGCTCAAGAGAACTCTCCAGGTGCCTGTAAATTAAGAAGGCAACAGCGCCGGGCAAGCCCGACGCTGGTCCTGTATGAATTCACAGGAGTGTACCGAATTCCTGCAAGTTTTGCACCTGCCCTGCATTACCGGGTTTTGATCACCAGACGATTGCTCTGTTTGACCTCTTCCATCACCACGTAAGTACGGGTGTCGTTGACGCCCGGCAGGCGCAGCAAGGTCTCACCCAGCAGTTTACGGTAGGCGGACATATCCGGCACGCGGGTTTTCAACAGGTAGTCAAAGTCACCGGAAACGAGGTGACACTCTTGAGTTTCCTCAAGTTTTTGTACAGCGGCGTTAAATTGTTCAAACACATCTGGCGCGCCGCGATTCAGAGTAATCTCAACGAATACCAGCAGTGAAGCATCGAGATAGTGCGGGTTCAGCTGCGCGGTGTAGCCCAGAATGAAACCCTGACGTTCCAGGCGACGTACGCGTTCAAGACAAGGTGTTGGCGAGAGGCCGACACGTTTTGAAAGCTCAACGTTGGAAATACGACCGTCTTTCTGCAGTTCATTCAGAATATTTCTGTCGATCCGATCCAGATCTTTTCCGGGGCGTTGCATGGTGTCTACCATTATTTTAGTATCTATTTATTCATTACATTTACCTGCCAAACCCTGAAAACGTTCAATGTTCAGGGCCTTACTGAAGTGAAGTCTTTAAGCCTGTGCAGTAACGCGACCATCCGTATGACGCATGCTGTCTGTCCACATCATGCGTCATTACCAATGTCAGGCTGAGTTTATTTGGCGAAATTGCGCAAAACAGAGCTGAAATTCTGTTTCGAACCGCTAAATTTTCTCTGCTTCTGACAATGTTTTCGCAAAAGCGCAGGCGATTGTCAAAGTAAAACATCCAAATTCAGTACAAGATGCCAGACAGCGTACTGGGTTGCTGTTTTTAAATGAGAATTTTTATACAGCTGCACCACAAATTGCCGAGCAATGCCCCCTTTTGGCGCAGCGCGCGTGCAGAATTGCCATTCATCGTCTACGCCGCTTGCAGTGATTGTTAACAAAATTGCTGAAACCTTTTTTTGCGACCGTAATTTCCCTACAATCGAAAACTATGTTGTCAGACACACACTGAGGAACGCATGAGTACGGCCAAACACAGTAAGCTGCTCATTCTGGGCTCCGGCCCTGCCGGTTACACCGCAGCGGTTTATGCCGCCCGCGCTAACCTGAACCCGGTATTGATTACCGGACTGGAAAAAGGCGGCCAGCTCACCACCACGACTGAAGTCGAAAACTGGCCGGGCGACCCGCACGATCTGACCGGCCCTGCGCTGATGGAACGCATGCAGGAGCATGCTGAGAAGTTCAACACCGAAATCATCTTTGACCATATTCACACGGTTGATTTGCAGAACCGTCCGTTCCGCCTGACCGGCGACAGCGGCGAATACACGGCGGATGCGCTGATCATCGCGACCGGTGCTTCAGCGCGCTACCTTGGCCTGCCGTCAGAAGAGGCATTCAAAGGCAAAGGGGTTTCGGCCTGCGCCACCTGTGATGGTTTCTTCTATCGTAACCAAAAAGTCGCGGTTATTGGCGGCGGTAACACCGCCGTTGAAGAGGCGCTCTATCTGGCGAACATCGCTTCCGAAGTGCACCTGATTCACCGTCGTGACAGCTTCCGCGCTGAGAAAATCCTGATTGACCGCCTGATGGAGAAAGTGCGTAACGGCAACATCGTGCTGCATACTGACCGCGCGCTGGACGAGGTGGTAGGCGATCAGATGGGCGTCACCGGGTTGAAACTCTCGTCAACCAAAGGTGAAGCCCCGGTCTCGCTGGAAGTGGCGGGCTTGTTTGTCGCCATCGGTCATAGTCCAAACACGGCGATTTTCGATGGCCAGCTGGATCTGGAAAACGGCTATATCAAAGTGCAGTCCGGCCTGCAGGGCAACGCCACGCAAACCAGCGTGCCGGGCGTGTTCGCTGCCGGTGACGTAATGGACCACATCTATCGTCAGGCCATTACCTCTGCCGGTACCGGCTGTATGGCCGCGCTGGATGCGGAACGTTATCTGGATGGTCTGGTTAAAAACGATAAGTAAGTTGTTAATTATCTGATCATAATTGCACTGAGGCGGCCACTTTTGGTCGCCTTTTTTATCGCCTGCGTGCTACAGTTCTGCCACCCGTCTGTCCGGCATTTAGCGTCGGATTTTGCCTCTCGTCACGGTGATCAAACGGCTTCGCATGAACAAATCACGGCAACACGAACTGCTGCGCTGGTTACGCCAGCAACGTCATCATGGCGCACGCAGCCTGCGACTGGCTTCGCTGGCAGGTTTTGCTGCGGCGTTAATTCTCATCGCCCAGGCCTGGCTACTGGCCTCCCTGCTGCAAAAACTGCTGGTGGAACAGCAACCCCGCGCTGAACTGGTGAGTGATTTCCTGTTACTACTGCTGTGCTTCGCACTGCGCGCCGCGCTGCACTACGGTCGTGAGATGGCCGGCTTCAGGGCCGGCGTGGCGATTCGCCGTGCACTGCGGCAACAGGTGCTGGACCGGCTGAACGCGCTCGGTCCGGCCTGGATTCAGGGCAAACCGGCCGGGAGCTGGGCGACGCTGCTGCTGGAACAGATTGAAGAGATGCAGGAGTATTACGCGCGCTATCTGCCGCAGATGTCGCTGGCGGTGTTTGTGCCCTGCGCCATCCTGATCGCCATTTTTCCGATTAACTGGGCCGCCGGACTGATTCTGCTGGCGACCGCACCGCTGATTCCGCTGTTTATGGCGCTGGTCGGCATGGGTGCGGCCGATGCCAATCGGCGTAATTTTCTTGCGCTGGCGCGTCTGAGCGGCGATTTCTATGACCGGCTGCGCGGACGCGAAACGCTGCGCCTGTTTCACCGCGCGGACGCTGAGCAGCAGGCGATTGCCGCCACTACGCAGGATTTTCGTCAGCGCACTATGGAAGTGCTGCGCCTCGCCTTTCTCTCCTCTGCGGTGCTGGAGTTTTTCGCCTCGCTGGCGATTGCCGTGGTCGCGGTCTATTTCGGCTTCTCGTATCTGGGTGAACTCAATTTTGGCCACTACGGCACCGGCGTGACGCTGTTTGCCGGTTTCCTCGCGCTGATTCTTGCCCCCGAATTTTTCCAGCCGCTGCGCGATCTTGGCACCTTTTACCATGCCAAAGCGCAGGCGGTGGGCGGCGCAGACGCGCTGGATACCTTCCTGCGCGAAACGCCCCAGCGCGCGCCGCAGGCGGCCACACAAACGCTGGATGCTGACGCGCCACTCTCCCTCCGGGCGCAGGATCTGGTGATCATGACCGCCACCGGCGAGGCGCTGTCACAGCCGCTGAATTTCAGCCTTACTCCCGGTCAGCGCGTGGCGCTGGTCGGACAAAGCGGGGCCGGAAAAAGTGCGCTGATGAATGTCCTGCTCGGTTTTCTGCCCTACCAGGGTTCACTGTGCATTAACGGCCAGGAACTGCGCGACATCAGCCGCAGCAGCTGGCAGCAGCAGCTCGCCTGGGTAGGACAAAATCCGCAGCTGCCGGCGGCGACGCTGCGTGACAATCTCCAGCTCACTGACACGCCGGTGGACGAGGCCACGCTGACCGCCGTGCTGCAGCGCGCTGGCGTCAGCGAATTTTTGTCGCTTCTGCCGCAGGGGCTGGATACGCCAGTTGGCGATGGCGGCATCGGCCTGTCCGTTGGGCAGGCACAGCGCATCGCCGTTGCACGGGCGCTGCTGAAACCGGCCCGCCTGCTGCTGCTGGACGAACCGGGATCCGGGCTCGACAGCCAGAGCGAGCAGCACGTGATGGGCGCGCTACAGCAGGCCGCACTGCAGCAAACCACGTTAATGATTACCCATCAGCTGCACGCCCTCGACCAGTGGGATGAAGTGTGGGTGATGCAGGCCGGACAACTGGTGCAGCAGGGCCACTGGCAACAGCTGATCGCAGAAGCCGGCCCGCTGCGCGAGCTGGCGCAGCATCGTCAGAAGGAGATTGCCTGATGCGCACGTTACTGCCTTTCCTGCGCCTGTATCGCCGCCATCCGTGGCGTTTAGGTCTTGGCGTGGTGCTGGCGATTGTCACGCTGCTTGCCAGCATCGGCTTGCTGACGCTGTCCGGCTGGTTTCTTGCTGCCTCCTCGCTGGCTGGCGTCGCCGGCCTGTACAGCTTCAATTACATGCTGCCCGCAGCCGGCGTGCGTGGCGCGGCAATCACCCGCACCGCCGCGCGCTATTTTGAACGGCTGGTGAGCCACGACGCCACTTTCCGCGTGCTGCAACATCTGCGCGTCTTTACCTTCAGCCGGCTGATGGCGCTGGCACCGGCGCAGCTGGCGCGCTTTCGTCACGGCGAACTGCTGAACCGCTTTGTCAGCGATGTCGATACTCTCGACCATCTCTATTTACGCGTTATTTCTCCACTGCTGGGTGCGGCGGTGGTGATTGTGGTGGTGACCTGTGGCCTGGCGCTACTCGATATGCGACTGGCGCTGCTGCTCGGGGCGATCATGTTGCTGACGCTGCTGCTGATGCCGCCGCTATTCTGGCGGCTCGGCGCGCGCACCGGCGCGCAGATTGCCCGTTACCAGGCTCGCTGGCGCCTGCAACTGACGCACTGGCTCAGCGGACTGGCCGAGCTGCAGATTTACGGCGCGGCGACGCTGTGGCGACAGCGGCTGGATCAGGAAGAACGTGCGTGGCAACAGGCGCAGCAGGAGCAACACCGGCTGCAGGCGCTGGCGCAGAGCCTGCTTACGTTGATCGCCGGCAGTACCGTTACGCTGCTGCTGTGGCTGGCCGCCAGCGGCGTCGGCGCCAATAGCACGCCGGGTGCACTGATTGCCCTGTTTGTGTTTTGCGCGCTGGCCGCGTTTGAAGCGCTGGCACCGGTAGCCGGCGCATTTCTGCCACTGGCGCAGGTGACGCACGCGGCGCAGCGCGTGCAGGAGATCATCGATCAACCGCCAGCGATTCACTTCCCGACACAACCGGTTGCGACGCCGCGCGGCCTCAGCCTGACGCTGGAACAGATCGATTTCAGCTATCCGCAGCGGCCAGAAGCGGTGCTGCACAACTTCTCCCTGACGTTAGCAGCCGGTGAACATCTGGCGCTGCTGGGCCCGACCGGCTGCGGAAAATCCAGCCTGCTGGCGCTGATCACGCGCGGCTGGGAAGCTCAGCGCGGCACGATTCGCCTGAACGGGATTGATCTGGCGGCGTGGGACGAAGCCAGCCTGCGTCAACGCATCAGCGTTGTCACGCAGCGCGTCCATCTGTTCAGCCAGACGCTGCGCGCTAACCTGCTGCTGGCAGCACCACAGGCCAGCGATGCACAGCTGATTGACGTATTGCAGCGGGTTGGGCTGGCGCATCTGACGCAGCACAGCGAAGGGCTAAATGCATGGATGGGTGAAGGCGGCCGGCCGCTGTCCGGCGGTGAACTGCGCCGGCTGGCGATCGCCCGTGCGCTGCTGCACGATGGCGATCTGTGGCTGCTGGATGAGCCGACCGAAGGTCTGGATGCTGCGACCGAGCAGCAGATTCTCACGTTGCTACAGCAGGTTAGCCAGGGAAAAACGCTGATCATGGTGACGCATCGCCTGAGTGGACTGGAAAAAATGGATCGCATCTGTGTGCTTGACGGTGGGCAGATTATCGAATCCGGCAGCCATGACGAATTAATCTCAAAAGCGGGACGCTACTGGCGTTTCCAGCAGCGCTTTGCGCTATAGTCTATGCGTTTAGCCTGAGGGTGACCGACGCCATGAGACTGGTACAACTTTCCCGGGATTCGCTCAATTTCCCGCCGCCGGAGATGGCGCTGCGTGAGCCAAACGGCCTGCTGGCCATGGGCGGCGATCTCTCCCCTGCCCGCCTGATGAATGCCTATCAGCGCGGTATTTTTCCGTGGTTTTCGCCCGGCGATCCGATTTTATGGTGGTCGCCAGATCCACGCGCGGTCCTGCTGCCGGAGTCGTTTCATCTCAGCCGCAGCATGGCGCGCTTCCATCGCCGTTCGCCCTATCGCGTCACCATGAATCACGCCTTTGCTCAGGTGGTTGAAGGTTGCGCCAGCGGGCGTCAGGAAGGCACCTGGATTACCTTTGAAGTGAAACGCGCCTGGCTGCGCCTGTATGAGCTGGGCCATGCGCACTCAATTGAGGTCTGGCAGGATCAACGCCTGGTTGGCGGCATGTATGGTCTGGCGCTCGGACAGATTTTTTGCGGCGAGTCGATGTTCAGCCGGGCGGAAAACGCCTCCAAAACCGCGCTGTGGGTTTTCTCACAGCACTTTATTGCGCATCAGGGACGGCTAATCGATTGTCAGGTGCTGAATCCGCATACCGCCTCGCTGGGCGCAGTTGAAATTCCGCGCGTCGATTATCTGCAATACGTGCAAACGCTGGCGTGGCAACCGGTGCAGACCGGCTGCTGGCAAACACAAACCCTTTTTTGACTGTCCCCGCAGATGTTTTGCACACAATTCCCGACAAAAGTGATACAATAAGCGAGTTTGGTATGTCGTCCGCGCTTCGCTGTGGCGAGCCGGAATTGCCAGGTTGGGAATCTCATCCATTTCCCGAAGCTGTTACCGTTGTGCACTTGATGCCAATTGCGACAACTTCTTAGCCCGCTAATCCCCCGCAGACGTCAATAAAAACACCCGAATTTTTCCGTAATGCACGCGCAATGGCGCGACGCACGGCGAAGCGTTGGCAAAATCGCCAACGGTTCTTTACATAAATCATGGAATTCGGCATTATCTTGCCGGTTCAACAGTTTGGTAGTTCACCCAGAGGATTCGATGGCCAAAGAAGACAATATTGAAATGCAAGGTACCGTACTGGATACGTTACCTAACACCATGTTCCGCGTAGAACTTGAAAACGGGCACGTGGTTACCGCTCATATCTCCGGTAAAATGCGCAAAAACTACATCCGCATCCTGACGGGCGACAAAGTGACTGTCGAGTTGACCCCGTACGACCTGAGCAAAGGCCGCATTGTCTTCCGTAGTCGCTAAGTTGTTGCACTCGCCTCGCGTTTGCTGATGTAAACTAAGCGCGAAAAAAAAGGCCGGATTTTAATCCGGCCTTTTTCTTATCTGCGCACCCGCTTAATGCACGGTGCCCTCGGTTTTGCGTTTTTCCGCACTCATGAAGTGGTAGGTGAGCTGGTTTTTCTCTTTATCCAGTCCAACCGATACCGATCCGCCATCTACCAGTGAGCCAAACAGCAGCTCGTTAGCCAGCGGTTTCTTCAGGTTTTCCTGCACAGTACGCGCCATCGGACGCGCGCCCATCGCTTTGTCGTAACCTTTTTCGGCCAGCCAGTCGCGCGCATCATCGCTGACTTCCAGCGACACACCTTTCGCATCCAGCTGTGCCTGCAGCTCAACAATAAATTTATCCACCACCTGATGGATCACCTGAGTATCGAGGTGACGGAACCAGATAATGTTGTCGAGACGGTTACGGAACTCCGGCGTAAAGATCTTTTTGATCTCTTCCATCGCGTCGGTGCTGTTGTCCTGCTGAATCAGGCCGATAGATTTACGCTCGGTCTCGCGCACCCCGGCGTTGGTGGTCATCACCAGCACCACATTGCGGAAGTCCGCTTTACGACCGTTGTTATCGGTCAGCATCCCGTTGTCCATCACCTGCAGCAGCAGGTTGAAGACATCCGGATGGGCTTTCTCGATCTCATCCAGCAGCACCACCGCGTGCGGATGCTTGATGACGGCATCGGTCAGCAGACCGCCCTGATCAAAGCCGACGTAGCCCGGAGGCGCACCAATCAAACGACTGACGGTGTGACGCTCCATATACTCGGACATATCAAAGCGCAGCAGTTCAATGCCCAGCGCCTTCGCCAGCTGCACGGTGACCTCGGTTTTACCGACCCCGGTCGGACCCGCAAACAGGAACGACCCGACTGGCTTACGCTCCTGCCCCAGACCCGCGCGGCTCATCTTGATGGCTTCAGTCAGCGCTTCAATCGCGTTGTCCTGACCAAACACCAGCATTTTCAGACGGTCGCCGAGATTTTTCAGCGTATCGCGATCGGTGGCCGAAACGCTCTGCTCCGGAATACGCGCGATGCGCGCCACCACGGATTCGATGTCCGACACGTTGACGGTTTTCTTGCGCTTGCTGACCGGCACCAGACGCGCACGCGCGCCGGCTTCATCGATCACGTCAATCGCCTTGTCCGGCAGATGACGATCATTGATGTACTTCACCGCCAGCTCAACCGCCGCACGTACCGCTTTGGCGGTGTAGCGCACATCGTGATGCGCTTCGTACTTCGGCTTCAGCCCGTTAAGAATTTGTACCGTCTCTTCAACCGATGGCTCAGTAATATCAATTTTCTGGAAACGGCGCGCCAGCGCACGATCCTTCTCAAAGATATTGCTGAACTCCTGATAGGTCGTGGAACCCATCACGCGGATTTTACCGCTGGAAAGCAGCGGCTTGATCAGGTTCGCCGCATCCACCTGGCCGCCCGATGCCGCACCGGCACCGATAATGGTGTGGATCTCGTCGATGAACAGAATGCTGTTGTTATCCTGTTCCAGTTGTTTCAGCAGCGCTTTAAAACGTTTTTCAAAATCACCGCGGTATTTGGTACCGGCCAGCAGCGAACCGATATCCAGCGAGTAGATGGTGCACTCTTTCATCACTTCCGGCACGTCGCCCTGCACAATGCGCCAGGCGAGCCCTTCCGCAATCGCGGTTTTACCGACGCCCGATTCGCCCACCAGCAGCGGGTTATTCTTGCGACGACGGCACAGCACCTGAATGGCCCGTTCCAGCTCTTTATCGCGGCCGATCAGCGGGTCAATTCCGCCGACGCGAGCAAGCTGATTAAGATTGGTGGTGAAGTTTTCCATACGTTCCTCCCCGCCTG
>NZ_JASEWO010000175.1:0-8983 GCF_030024295.1 Pantoea sp. Pa-EAmG | reverse complement strand
ATAAACTCATTGTTATCTCCTTGCCTTGGCCAATGGCTAAAGTCTAACAAACCTTCATGTAATTGCCATTATAACAATGGATTAAACATCATTCTCACTGCAGCCCAACCACAACCCGTTACAGGAAGAACGGGCTCGGCTGGAACAGACGCTCAACGTCCGGAACAAACTTTTTGTCGGTGAGGAACATGATCACGTGGTCGCCTTGCTCAATACGCACATTATCATTGGCGATGATCACGTCATCACCACGCACCACCGCGCCGATAATTGTGCCCGGCGGCAGTTTAATATCTTCAATCAGGCGGCCGACCACGCGCGAAGTGGTTTCATCACCGTGGGCAATGGCCTCGATGGCTTCCGCAATACCGCGGCGCAGTGAAGAGACGCCGACAATATCGGCTTTGCGCACGTGGCCAAGCAGCGCAGAAATCGTGGCCTGCTGCGGTGAGATCGCAATATCGATCACGCTGCCCTGCACCAGATCGACATAGGCGCGACGCTGGATCAGCACCATTACCTTTTTCGCACCCATTTTTTTGGCCAGCATCGCTGACATGATATTGGCTTCATCGTCGTTGGTGACGGCGATAAACAGATCGACCTGATCGACATGCTCTTCTGCCAGCAGTTCCTGATCCGAGGCATCGCCATAGAACACGATGGTATCCTGCAGATGTTCAGCCAGTTCAGCTGCGCGCTGCTGATTACGTTCAATCAGCTTAACGCTGTACTGCTTCTCCAGCCGTTGCGCCAGGCCAAAGCCGATATTGCCGCCGCCGACCAGCATAATGCGTTTATAGGGCTTTTCGAGCCGCTGCATCTCGCTCATCACCGCACGAATATGCTGACTGGCGGCAATAAAAAACACTTCATCGCCAGCTTCGACAATCGTCGATCCCTGCGGGCGGATCGGGCGATCCTGACGGAAAATGGCGGCTACGCGGGTATCGATATGCGGCATATGTTCACGCAGGATCGACAGCGGATTGCCCACCAGCGGTCCGCCGTAATAGGCTTTGACCACTGCCAGGCTGACTTTGCCCTCGGCAAAATTCACCACCTGCAGCGCGCCAGGGTACTGAATCAGCCGATAGATGTTGTCGATCACCAGCTGTTCGGGCGAGATCAAATGGTCGATGGGTACCGCTTCCGGCACGAACAGCTTTTCCGCATCGCGCAGATAATCGGCGGCGCGGATACGGGCAATGCGGTTTGGCGTGTTAAACAGCGAGTAAGCAATCTGACAGGCAATCATGTTGGTTTCGTCAGAGCTGGTCACCGCCACCAGCATATCCGCATCTTCGGCGCCGGCTTCACGCAACACGCGCGGGTGCGAACCATGGCCCTGCACCACGCGCAGGTCAAACTTATCCTGCAGCACGCGTAAGCGTGAGGGATCGCTATCAACCACGGTGATGTCATTGTTTTCGCCCACCAGGTTTTCAGCGAGCGTGCCGCCCACCTGGCCGGCGCCGAGGATAATAATTTTCATGGATACGTTGCTCTTGTCACTGTGCGCTGCACTATTTTTTCATCAGCTTAGCGTAGAAGAAACCGTCGCCGCCATCGATGGCAGGGAAAACCTGCCAGCCGTTAAGTTGCCCCTGTGGCAATGCCTGCGGCACCGCATCGTCATGCGTCGCGAGGAAAGCCTCGATCTGCTGCTGGTTCTCCTGCGGCAGCACTGAGCAGGTGGCATAAAGCAGCGTACCGCCCGATTTCAGGCGCGGCCAGATGGCCGCCAGAATCTCACGCTGTAGCGCGGCGAGTTCGTCAATATCGCGATCGCGGCGTAGCCATTTGATATCCGGATGGCGTCGAATAACGCCGGTGGCCGAGCAGGGCGCATCCAGCAGGATGCGGTCGAATTGCTGCTCGTCGCACCAGGCCGCTGGCGTGCGGCCATCGCCCTGACGCACGTCAGCCTGCATCCCCAGACGCTGCAGGTTTTCCGTCACGCGCGACAGGCGCTGCGCATCGATATCCACCGCCATCACGCGGGCCTGTGGCGCAATTTCGAGAATATGGGTGGTTTTGCCGCCGGGCGCAGCGCACAGGTCGAGAATGGTTTCGCCGTTTTCCGGCGCCAGCAGCAGGGCACAACGCTGAGCAGAGAGATCCTGCACCGTCACCCAGCCCTGCTCAAAGCCTGGCAGCTGACTGACCGGAGCCGGTGCTTCAAGACGCAGCGCATCCGGCGCGTCAGCACTAAACGCATTTTGATTCTGCTGGGTTAATAACGCCAACCAGGCGTCACGGCTGTGATGCTGACGATTCACGCGCAGCCACATTGGCGGTCGCTGATTGTTTGCTTCCACAATTTGCTGCCACTGCTCTGGCCACGCGGTCTGCAGCCGTTTCAGCAGCCAGCCCGGATGCCAGTAGCGCTGCGGGCCCTGATTTACCTCCGCCAGCAGTGCGTCCTGCTGGCGCTGGAACTGACGCAGCACGCCGTTAAGCAAGCCTTTCAGATTTGCCCGCTTCAGTGCTTCAGCCCCGGCCACGGTTTCGGCCAGCGCGGCGTGCGGCGGAACGCGGGTATACAGCAGCTGATACAGGCCCACCATGATCAGATAGTGCAGTACGCGCTGTTTGCCGGTTAACGGCCGCGCCATCAGCTTATTAATCAACGCTTCCAGCTGCGGCAGCGTGCGCGTCACGCCAAAACACAACTCCTGCAGCAGCGCGCCATCGTTGTTTGCCAGCGTTTTTTGCGCAGCGGGCAGAATCGCGCTCAGCGATTCCCCTTTATCCACCACGCGTTCAATCAGTTGCGCGGCAAGGCTGCGCAGGTTGGTCGCTTTTTTCATATTCATTCATCAAACAAAAAGCCCGGCGGAGACCGGGCTGGAGAATCAGGCCAGAACGGTGCCGGGTGTAAACCATTCACGACGCGAATTGAGCAGATCCTGCGCCGCCATGGCTTTTTTGCCGGCAGGCTGCAGTGAGAGCAGATTCAGCACGCCGTCAGCGGTCGCGATCTGGATGCCGTGTTTGTCAGCCTGCAGAATTTCTCCCGGCTGGGCGCTGCGGTGCGGTAATACGCTGGCCTGCCAGACTTTGACCGGCTGATCGTCGATGAGGAAATAACTCACCGGCCACGGATTGAAGGCGCGAATGCACCGTTCCAGCTGAACAGCGGAGAGCGACCAGTCAAGACGAGCCTCTTCTTTGCTGAGCTTTTCCGCGTAAGTTACCAGGGTCTCATCCTGCACTTCGGGCTGCGCGCTGCCGGCGGCCAGCAGACTGAGCGTGGTCAGCATCCCCTGCGGGCCCAGTTGCGCCAGCTTGTCGTACAGCGATGCGCTGGTATCATCGGCATTAATCGGGCAGGTTATTTTGTGCAGCATATCGCCGGTATCCAGACCCACGTCCATCTGCATGATGGTCACACCGGTTTCGTTATCGCCGGCCCACAGTGAGCGCTGAATCGGCGCCGCACCGCGCCAGCGCGGCAGCAGCGAGCCGTGTACGTTGATGCAGCCAAGGCGCGGCATCGTCAGCACCGCCTGAGGCAGGATCAGACCATAAGCGACCACCACCATCACATCGGCCTGTAGCCCGGCAACCAGCTGCTGATTCTCTTCCGGCTTCAGGGACTTTGGCTGAAACACGGGAATATCATGCGCCTGAGCCAGCACTTTTACCGGGCCCGGCGTGAGTTTGTTGCCACGTCCGGCAGGGCGGTCGGGCTGAGTAAAGACGCCAACCACCTGATGCTCAGAAGCAAGCAGCGCGTCGAGATGACGCGCTGCGAAGTCAGGAGTACCGGCAAAGATGATTTTTAACGGTGCAGACACAGTTCAACCTTCTGTTCGCTCTCAGGATGCGCGCGCATTCTGGCGGGCCAGTTTTTCCAGTTTCTGTTTAATACGCTGACGCTTCAGCGGCGACAGATAATCAATAAACAGTTTACCGTCAAGATGGTCGATCTCATGCTGAATGCAGATCGCCAGCAGACCGTCAGTTTCCAGCTCGAAGCTGTTACCGTCGCGATCCAGCGCGCGCACTTTGACCCGCTCGGCACGCGGCACAAACGCCCGCTGTTCCGGGATCGACAGGCAACCCTCTTCGATACCGGTTTCGCCGCTTTTTTCCAGCAGCTCCGGGTTAATCAGCACCAGGCGCTCTTCGCGGCTTTCAGAAACATCAATCACGATGATGCGCTGGTGAATATCCACCTGCGTCGCCGCCAGACCAATGCCTTCTTCGGCGTACATGGTCTCAAACATATCGTCGACAATACGCTGAACGTCAGCATTCACAGCCGCAACGGGTGCAGCAATTTTGCGAAGGCGATCGTCAGGGAAATGTAATACCTGCAAAACTGACATAAATATCCAGATCTGTATGCGTTAAAGAAAAGATTACTGCCTCATATTGTAGACTTTTTAGGGCCTGATTGACAGCATTGTGCCGCATCAGAGCACGGCTGACAGGGAGCGCAGCATGGAACGCAGTGAAAGGATTATCAGGCTGACTTACGTCTGGGGTTTAAGCGGTGAGCGCGCCCGTCAGTTCATCATGGCGCTTCTGGCCGCCAGCCACATTGACGACGCGTGGCTGCAGCAGCACGGGCTGGACGACACGCAGCGGCAGCAGTTTCTCGCCCTCTGTCCACGCCAGCTGGAAAAAACGCAGCGCTGGCTGCAACAGGCGCAACATCATCTGATCGCCTGCAGCGATGCACATTATCCCGCCCGGCTGCGGGAAATCAGCCGCTATCCGGCTGCCCTTTATATAGCGGGTGACCTCTCTGCACTCGCGACACCGCAGCTGGCGGTGGTCGGCAGTCGTCACTGTTCACCGTATGGCAGAGAGTGGGGCAGCTGGTTTACCCAGCAGCTGGCGCTAAGCGGTTTGACCATCACCAGCGGGCTGGCGCGCGGTATTGATGGCGTGGCGCATCGTGCCGCGCTGGAAGTGCAGGGCAAAACCCTGGCCGTGCTGGGCAGCGGGCTGAATCATCTCTATCCGAAAAGCCATCAGCCGCTGGCACAGGAGATTATCGCCAACGGCGGCGCGCTGGTTTCAGAACTGCCGCTGTCGATGGCGCCCCATGCGGTAAATTTTCCGCGGCGTAATCGTATTATCAGTGGCCTGAGTCATGGCGTGCTGGTGGTTGAAGCGTCACTGAAGAGCGGCTCGCTGGTAACGGCGCGCTATGCGCTGGAACAAAACCGTAACGTGTATGCGCTGCCTGGCGCGCTGGGTAACCCTGGTTGTGAAGGCACGCACTGGCTGATTCAGCAGGGGGCGCTGCTGGTGGCGCATCCCAACAATATCCTTGAGGATTTGCATTCTGCCCTGCATTGGTTGCCGGCCAGCATCTCAGAAACAATATATTCACAACTCAGTGATGATGTGCCATTGCCATTTCCCAGCGTGTTGGCTAACGTAGGTGATGAGGTTACACCTGTTGACGTCGTCGCTGAACGTGCCGGCCAACCTGTGCCAGTTATCGCAGCCCAGTTGCTGGAGCTGGAGTTAGCAGGATGGATCGCAGCTGTACCCGGCGGCTATGTCCGATTGAGGAGGGCATGCCATGTTCGACGTACTTATGTACTTGTTTGAGACCTATATCCACAACGAAGCTGAAATGCGCGTTGACCAGGATAAATTGACCGATGATTTAACCGATGCAGGTTTTCATCGTGAAGATATCTACAATGCGTTGAATTGGCTTGAGCGGTTAGCGGATTATCAGGATGGCCTGGTCGCGCCAGTGTTGCTGGCTAACGATCCGCTCTCCATGCGAATCTACACGGAAGAAGAGAGCCAGCGTTTAGATGCCGAGTGTCGTGGTTTTATTCTGTTCCTGGAGCAAATCCAGGTGCTGAATATGGAAACGCGCGAAATGGTCATCGAACGGGTTATGGCGCTTGATACGCTGGAATTCGATCTGGAAGATCTCAAATGGGTGGTGCTGATGGTGCTGTTTAACATCCCCGGGTGTGAAAATGCCTATCAGCAGATGGAAGAACTGTTATTCGACGTCAATGAAGGTATGCTGCATTAATTTGCGATTAATGCATTCGGTAATATGAGTAAACCAGCACTATTTACCGTGCGTAAACACGATCCCTGCCCCGCCTGCGGGGCAGAATTAGTGATACGTGCCGGCAAACACGGGCCTTTTCTCGGCTGTGTGAATTATCCAACCTGCGACTATATCCGCCCGCTGAAAAGTCAGGGTGATGGCCATATTGTCAAAGTGCTGGAAGGCCATGCCTGCCCGCAGTGTGGTGCGGACAAAGTGCTGCGCCAGGGGCGATTCGGCATGTTTGTCGGCTGTAGCCACTATCCGGAGTGTGATTACACGGAAACCATCGATAAGCCGGACGAAACCGCAATTGCCTGCCCGCAGTGCGCCAGCGGCAAGCTGGTGCAGCGCCGTTCACGCTATGGCAAAACCTTCCACGCCTGCGATCGTTATCCCGACTGCCAGTTCGCGATCAACGCCACGCCGCTGGAAGGTGTCTGCCCCCATTGCCAGTTCCCGTTATTAATAGAAAAGAAAACCGCACAGGGCATGAAGCGCTTCTGCGCCAGCAAACGCTGCGGCAAGCCCATCGCCCAGGATGAAGAGTGATCATGAACCAGAGCCAGCATGCACCCGGAAGCCTCGACTTCTGCATCGAACAACTTCAGCAACAGCAAGTGATTGCTTACCCTACCGAAGCCGTATTCGGCCTTGGCTGCGATCCGGACAGCGAAAGCGCGGTGATGGCCCTGCTGGAGCTGAAACAGCGCCCGGTAGAAAAGGGGCTGATCCTGATCGCCGCTGATTATGCGCAGCTCGAGCCTTATATTGCCGATCGCGAACTCACCGTGCTGCAGCGCGAACGTATGTTTGCCAGCTGGCCGGGTCCGGTCACCTATGTGGTGCCTGCTTCGCCGCATACGCCGCGCTGGTTAACCGGCCGCTTTGATTCGCTGGCGATTCGCGTCAGCGATCATCCGCAGGTTCAGGCGCTGTGCCGCGGGTTTGGCAAGCCGCTGGTCTCAACCAGCGCGAATTTAACCGGTCAGCCGCCGTGCCGCAGCGCCGCCGAAGTGGCAGAGCAGTTTGGCTCGCAGTTCCCGGTGTTGCAGGCGGCCACCGGCGGTCGCCTGAATCCTTCTGAAATCCGCGATGCCATCAGCGGTGAACTCATTCGTCAGGGCTGATTATGGAAAAGTTTGCCGTTTTTGGTCATCCCATCGCCCACAGCAAATCTCCGTTTATTCACGCCGCTTTTGCTGAGCAGACCGGTATTGAACATCCTTACGGACGCATCTGCGCACCGCTGGAAGGGTTCCCGCAGGCGATAGAGGCGTTTTTTGCGGCCGGTGGCAAAGGCGCCAATGTTACGCTGCCGTTTAAACAGCAGGCATGGGAGTTCGCGGATGAGCTCAGCGAACGCGCGGCATTATCCGGCGCGGTAAATACCTTAAAGAAGAGAGCCGATGGTTCGATTCTGGGTGATAACACGGACGGCATCGGCCTGCTGAGCGATCTGCAAAGGCTGCAGCTGATCCGGCCGGGCGATCGCATTCTGCTGGTGGGTGCGGGCGGCGCGGCGCGTGGGGTGATCCTGCCGCTGCTCTCGACGGGCTGCGCGCTGGTGGTGGTTAACCGCACGGCAGAACGCGCGCAACAGCTGGCTGAGCTTTTCCAGCACAGTGGGGCGATCCAGGCGATGAGTTTTGATCAACTGGCCGGCGATCGTTTTGATCTGATCATCAATGCCACCTCCAGCGGCGTAGCGGGCGACGTGCCGCCGCTGCCGGTTACGCTGATTGATGCGCAGGTGCGCTGTTACGACATGTTTTATCAGCAGGGGCTGACGCCATTTCTGGCGTGGTGCCAGCAGCACGGCACACAGCAGCTGGCGGATGGACTCGGCATGCTGGTGGGTCAGGCGGCGCATGCGTTTCAGCTGTGGCATGGCGTTATGCCGGAGATCGCGCCGGTCATCGATCAACTTAAACAGGCGATGCAGGCATGAATCAGGCTATCCAGTTTCCCGATCGGGAAAGCTGGGACGCAGTCAGGCAGGCGGTGCTGTTCCCGGTCTTAGTGAATGGTATGGGACTGACCTGCGCAATATCGCTGCCGGCGCTGCAGCAGCGTTTTGGTGCCGGAGAGGCGATGGCGCTGTTTAGCGCGCATCGCTGGGATCTGGAGGAAGAGGCCGAGCAGCTGCTCCGGGCGGAGCAGGCCGACGATCAGGGCTGGCTGTGGCTGCCCTGAGTCAGATATTCATCTTTCCAGCCGACATAATTGTTAGCGGAGTAAAGCAGTCCGGCTATTTCCGCTTCGGTTAGTGGCCGGATCTGCTTCACCGGGCTGCCTAAATAGAGATAGCCGCTTTGCAGGCGTTTACCGGGTGGCACCAGGCTGCCGGCGCCAATCATCACCTCATCTTCGACGATCGCGCCATCCAGCAGGATCGAGCCCATACCCACCAGCACGCGGTTGCCAATGGTGCAGCCGTGCAGCATTGCTTTATGGCCCACCGTCACGTCTTCACCGATGATCAATGGAAAGCCATCGGGATTACTGCTGGATTTATGCGTAACGTGCAGCACGCTGCCATCCTGGATATTGCTGCGTTTACCAATCACCACTTTATTCACGTCACCGCGGATTGCTACCAGTGGCCAGATGCTGACATCATCAGCCAGCTCGACTTCGCCAACGACCACGCTGCTGCTATCCACCATCACACGTTCGCCGGTGTGGGGAATATGTTGCTTATAAGGGCGCAGGGCTACAGACATTCTATTTCTCCTTTTCTGATGTTTCCCGCTAGCCTGCGGCTTCCGGTGCGGGTAAACAAGCTGATTTTTGCGCGGATCGCTCGCGATCGCAGCGAAAAGAGTGAAAACTCGCCAGTCGATAAAAAAGATCGAAAAAAGGGGTTGTGCAAAAAATCCGGATCCCTATAATGCGCCACCACTGAGACGGCAAAGCGGCAACGCAGGCGGCTCAGCA
>NZ_JASEWO010000377.1:0-929 GCF_030024295.1 Pantoea sp. Pa-EAmG | reverse complement strand
CGCTCACGCAGGTAGTACAGTTTGGCTTTACGCACAGCACCACGACGTTTGACAGTAATGCTGTCAATTACCGGAGAGTGAGTCTGGAAGACACGCTCAACGCCTTCGCCGTTTGAAATCTTACGAACAGTGAATGCAGAGTGCAGACCGCGGTTACGAATAGCGATAACCACGCCCTCGAATGCCTGCAGACGTTTCTTAGAACCTTCAACGACCCATACTTTCACTTCCACGGAATCACCCGGACGGAATGAAGGTACGTCCTGCTTCATCTGCTCTTGTTCAAGTTGCTTGATAATGTTGCTCATAATTAAATCTCTATATCCTGGGTAAACTGATAGTCAGGGAAGATTACTCTTCCACCTGATCGTTTTGTTGCTGCTGATGTTCCCGTTGGAACTCATTTAGCAACCGTGCTTGCTCTTCAGTCAGAGCCAGGTTTTCCAGAAGTTCAGGTCTTCTTAGCCAGGTACGGCCCAGCGACTGTTTCAGGCGCCAGCGGCGAATATCGGCATGGTTGCCCGACAGCAGAACTGGCGGAACCTCCATCCCCTCTAACACTTCAGGTCGGGTATAGTGCGGGCAATCCAGCAAACCCTCCGAGAACGAATCCTCATCGGCTGACGCCTGTTTCCCCAGCACGCCAGGAATAAACCGGGCGACCGAGTCAATTAACGTCATCGCTGGCAGCTCACCGCCACTGAGCACGTAATCACCGATTGACCATTCTTCATCAATCTCAGTGTGAATCACACGCTCATCTATCCCTTCATAACGACCGCAAACCAGAATTAACTTCTGGCTGGTCGCCAGTTCGCAAACGCCTTGCTGGTCAAGTTTGCGACCCTGAGGTGAAAGATAAATCACCTTAGCGCCTTCTCCCGCCGCCGCTTTCGCTGCGTGGATAGCATCCCGTAAGGGTTGCACCA
>NZ_JASEWO010000376.1:0-929 GCF_030024295.1 Pantoea sp. Pa-EAmG | reverse complement strand
CTGCATTACGCACTTACCTTGTAGTTTGCATCTAAAGTTTTCCCTTGTCAGACCCTGCTCGCATTGAACGTTATCGTGGTTTGGCAATCTGATGACTAGCACATTCGGCATCACCTTTCGACCATCTCTTCGTTTCCTATCGCCACATCAGACGATAATCGTCGAGCAGAGTTGAAAAAGAGCCATTAACGGCATGGAATTTTTGCCATACCACCCACGACAATCATTTCGAGAATTACCCCGAGTTTAAGAACCCTCACTATGAATCTTACCGAATTAAAGAACACGCCGGTTTCTGAGCTGATTACCCTCGGCGAAAATATGGGTCTGGAAAACCAGGCACGTATGCGCAAGCAGGATATTATTTTCTCTATCCTGAAGCAGCATGCCAAAAGTGGCGAAGACATCTTTGGTGATGGTGTGCTGGAGATATTGCAGGACGGATTTGGTTTCCTCCGCTCTGGAGACAGCTCCTACCTCGCCGGTCCCGATGATATCTACGTTTCTCCCAGCCAAATCCGCCGCTTCAACCTCCGCACTGGTGACACCATTTCTGGCAAAATTCGCCCACCAAAAGAGGGTGAACGTTACTTTGCACTGTTGAAAGTTAACGAAGTTAACTACGACAAGCCGGAAAACGCGCGTAATAAGATTCTGTTCGAAAACCTCACGCCACTGCACGCAAACAATCGTCTGCGTATGGAGCGCGGTAATGGCTCAACCGAAGATTTGACCGCACGTGTACTCGACCTGGCTTCGCCAATTGGCCGTGGCCAACGTGGTCTGATCGTGGCACCACCGAAAGCCGGTAAAACCATGCTGCTGCAGAACATTGCGCAGAGCATTGCTTACAACTACCCGGATTGCGTGTTGATGGTGCTGCTGATTGACGAGCGTCCGGAAGAAGTGACCGAGATGCAGCGTCTGGT
>NZ_JASEWO010000375.1:0-930 GCF_030024295.1 Pantoea sp. Pa-EAmG | reverse complement strand
AGCAATGCCAGCAACAGATGCTCGACGGTCATAAACTCATGACGGTGCTCGCGCGCTCTGGCGAAAGCCATGTTTAAACTGAGTTCCAGTTCTTGATTGAGCATTTGGCACCTCCCCCAATTATCGCTCTGACGACCTTTCCCCTATATGGAGACGGGCTCAGGCTTTTTCCAGCGTACACAGCAACGGATGTTCATTCTCTCGTGCGTAATTGTTCACCTGGGCGACTTTGGTTTCCGCCACTTCTGCAGTGAATACACCACAGATCGCCTTTCCATGGTAGTGAACTTTCAACATCAGTTGCGTTGCACGTTCAACATCATAAGAAAAGAACTTTTGCAGAACGTCAATAACAAATTCCATAGGTGTATAATCGTCATTATTCAGAATGACTTTATACATCGAAGGCGGCTTTAACCCTTCGCGTACTTTATCTTCGGCTAGATGTTCAAAATTAAGCCAGTCGTTTGTGTTTGCCATAATGTTCCGTCGAAATTCTGCGTTACGATTGCGCGCATTTCTGCGCCCATTCCTAAGTTTAACATGTCTGTCAAGCCACCTTTCCCTTAAGAAAAAACGGCCCTAAAAGCCCATGCGCGACCTGTATCACAAAATTTGCAATAGCGTTAACTGCCTCAAATTTTGATGAATTTCTCCCCGTGCGCCAGGGCCGTTTGCTTGACGATAAGGTCCGTTTCTCTACATTCTACTTACACAAGCTGATTGAGTTTTAAACAAACTCGACTCACAGCTTCAATGACCTCACCTACTTATCAAAATGTCTTGCGAGGGAAGTAAAAGCATGGAGACGGGTACTGTTAAATGGTTCAACAACGCCAAAGGCTTCGGCTTTATCTGTCCGATTGGCGGCGGCGACGATATCTTCGCACACTACTCCACGATTCAGATGGAGGGATACAGAACGCTGAA
>NZ_JASEWO010000374.1:0-932 GCF_030024295.1 Pantoea sp. Pa-EAmG | reverse complement strand
GCATGCCGAGGGGCGGTTTGCCTCGTAAAAAGCCGCAAAAAAATAGTCGCAAACGACGAAAACTACGCTTTAGCAGCTTAATAACCTGCTAAGAGCCCTCTCTCCCTAGCTTCCGCTCTTAAGACGGGGATCAAGAGAGGTCAAACCCAAAAGAGATCGCGCGGATGCCCTGCCTGGGGTTGAAGTGCTAAAACTAATCAGGCTAGTTCGTTAGTGGCGTGTCTGTCCGCAGCTGGCGTGCGAATGTAAAGACAAACTAAGCATGTAGTACCGAGGATGTAGAAATTTCGGACGCGGGTTCAACTCCCGCCAGCTCCACCAAAATTCTCCATCGGTGATTACCAGAGTCATCCGATGAAGTCCTAAGAGCCCGCACGGCGCAAGCCCTGCGGGCTTTTTTGTGCCCTCAATTTGTCCCGCGAAGTCCGAAGGGAACTAATTAAATCCGAACCTTTTAGGCACCTTGTTAGGCACCTCATAAAGCTTTATTGTTTTTGAGGTGCCTAAAACTATGGAAACCCGGCAATGGCAAGACAAACTAAACCTCTCTCCGTTAAGGAAATCGAATCTGCCAAACCCAAGGAAGCGGACTATGTGCTCTATGATGGCGATGGCCTTGAGCTACTGATCAAATCCAGCGGGAGTAAAATCTGGCAATTTCGCTACATTCGCCCCATTACCAAGAAACGAGCGAAAAAGAGTATTGGACCCTACCCGTCAGTTACGCTTGCCGATGCGCGAAGCTATCGGGCAGAATCACGTTCTCTCCTTGCGAAACAAATCGATCCTCAGGAACATCAGCAAGAACAACTGCGTAGTTCGCTTGAAGCCAAAACCAATACTTTCCAGCTCGTTGCGGAACGTTGGTGGAATGTGAAGAAAATCAGTGTGGCAGAGGTCTATGAATCGCCATACATTCGCCAGTCAGTTTA
>NZ_JASEWO010000019.1:0-39607 GCF_030024295.1 Pantoea sp. Pa-EAmG | reverse complement strand
ATATCTCAATAGTATCAATGGGCTGCTGAATGAATTCTGCGGTGCGAATGTGCCGCTGCTGCGTTTTGAGGTCGGCACGCGCCCGGTTGCGCCGGTGGCTGCTACGCAACCCGCCATGGCCAGCAGCGTCAGCGCGCCCGCACCGGCTGAGAATCGTCCGGCACCGGCACAGCCGCTGCGCCCGAGCTGGGATTCGGTTCCGGCACCGGCTGATGTGACCTACCGCTCGAACGTGAATAACCGCCACAACTTCGACAACTTCGTTGAGGGTAAGTCCAACCAGCTGGCGCGCGCGGCGGCACGTCAGGTGGCGGATAATCCTGGCGGCGCTTATAACCCGCTGTTCCTGTATGGCGGCACCGGCCTCGGCAAAACGCACCTGCTGCACGCGGTGGGCAACGGCATCATCGCGCGCAAGCCGAATGCCAAAGTGGTTTATATGCACTCTGAACGCTTCGTGCAGGATATGGTGAAAGCGCTGCAGAACAACGCCATCGAGGAGTTTAAGCGCTACTACCGTTCGGTGGACGCGCTGCTGATCGATGATATTCAGTTCTTTGCCAATAAAGAGCGCTCGCAGGAAGAGTTTTTCCACACCTTCAACGCGCTGCTGGAAGGTAATCAGCAGATCATCCTGACCTCGGATCGTTACCCGAAAGAGATCAACGGGGTGGAAGATCGTCTGAAATCACGCTTTGGCTGGGGATTAACCGTGGCGATCGAGCCGCCTGAGCTGGAGACGCGTGTCGCGATCCTGATGAAAAAGGCGGACGAAAACGACATCCGTCTGCCGGGCGAAGTGGCCTTCTTTATTGCCAAGCGTCTGCGCTCTAACGTGCGTGAGCTGGAAGGGGCACTTAATCGCGTGATTGCCAATGCCAACTTTACCGGGCGTGCCATTACCATCGATTTTGTGCGCGAAGCGCTGCGCGACCTGCTGGCACTGCAGGAAAAGCTGGTAACCATCGACAACATCCAGAAGACGGTGGCCGAGTACTACAAAATTAAAGTGGCGGATTTGCTGTCGAAGCGCCGTTCGCGCTCGGTGGCGCGTCCGCGTCAAATGGCGATGGCAATGGCCAAAGAGCTCACCAACCACAGCCTGCCGGAAATTGGCGATGCGTTTGGTGGCCGTGACCATACCACCGTGCTTCATGCCTGCCGTAAAATCGAGCAGCTGCGTGAAGAGAGCCACGACATCAAAGAAGATTTCTCTAACCTCATTCGAACATTATCTTCCTGACGCATATGAAATTTATTGTTGAACGTGAGCAGTTGCTGAAGCCGCTGCAACAGGTGAGTGGCCCGCTTGGCGGACGCCCGACGCTGCCGATCCTCGGAAATTTACTGCTGCAGGTGAATGAAGGCACGCTGCTGCTGACCGGTACCGATCTTGAGATGGAGATGGTGGCGCGCGTGGCGCTGACCCAGCCGCACGAACCGGGCGCGACGACTGTCCCGGCGCGTAAGTTTCTTGATATTTGCCGTGGTCTGCCTGAAGGCGCAGAGATCAGTCTGACGCTGGAAGGTGACCGCATGCTGGTGCGCTCCGGCCGCAGCCGCTTTTCGCTGTCGACGCTGCCAGCCAGCGACTTCCCGAATCTCGACGACTGGCAGAGCGAAGTGGAATTCACGTTGCCGCAGGCCACGCTCAAACGCCTGATTGAAGCCACGCAATTCTCCATGGCGCATCAGGATGTGCGTTACTATCTCAACGGCATGCTGTTCGAGACCGAAGGCGAAGAGCTGCGCACCGTTGCCACTGACGGCCATCGTCTGGCGGTCTGTTCGATGCCTGTCGGGCAGGCGCTGCCGAACCATTCGGTGATCGTACCGCGCAAAGGTGTGATTGAGCTGGTTCGTCTGCTGGACGGCGGTGAAACGCCGCTGCAGGTGCAGATTGGCAGCAGCAACATTCGTGCGCATGTTGGCGACTTCATCTTTACGTCGAAGCTGGTTGATGGCCGTTTCCCGGATTATCGCCGCGTGTTGCCGAAGAATCCTGACAAAGCGCTGGAAGCGGGCTGCGATCTGCTGAAACAGGCTTTTGCCCGCGCGGCGATCCTGTCGAACGAGAAGTTCCGCGGCGTTCGCATCTATATCACCGAAAATCAGCTGCGCATCACCGCCAATAACCCGGAGCAGGAAGAGGCGGAAGAGATGCTGGATGTGTCGTACAGCGGCACCGAGCTGGAGATTGGTTTTAACGTCAGCTATGTGCTGGATGTGCTGAACGCGCTGAAGTGCGAAAACGTGCGTCTGCTGCTGACCGATTCGGTTTCCAGCGTGCAGATTGAAGATGTAGCCAGTCCGGCTGCGGCCTACGTCGTGATGCCCATGCGCCTGTGATCGTCTGGCGGGCTAACTTACTCGCTATTTTGCACCCGGGCAGTGCTCGCCCCTGGTCACATACTTCAGTATGCTCCCAGGGTCTGTGCGCTGGCCGTGCGCAAACTAGCTTCGCCGTTAACGCCCTCGATTGCAGGGTTAGGTGAACACCACTTCTTAATGCGCAGCTGGATTCGTTCATGGCTTTAACCCGCCTCCTGATTAAAGATTTTCGTAATATCGAGCAGGCCGATCTCACGCTGGCGCCGGGCTTCAATTTTCTTGTGGGCGCCAACGGCAGCGGTAAAACCAGCGTGCTGGAGGCGATTTATACGCTGGGCCACGGCCGCGCATTCCGCAGTTTGCAGGCCGGACGCGTAATTCGTCACGATCAGGACGCGTTTGTATTGCACGGGCGGATTGAAGGCAGCGAGCGCGAGCTGGCGGTCGGCCTGAGTAAAAACCGCGCCGGCGACAGCAAAGTCCGCATCGACGGCAGCGACGGCCATAAAGTCGCCGAGCTGGCGCAGCTGCTGCCGATGCAGCTGATTACGCCAGAGGGGTTTACTTTGCTCAACGGCGGCCCCAAATACCGTAGAGCCTACATCGACTGGGGCTGCTTTCATGCTTATCCCGGTTTCTTTCTGGCCTGGAGCAATCTGCGTCGCCTGCTGAAACAGCGCAACGCGGCGCTGCGCCAGGTCGCGCGCTACAGCCAGATCCGGCCATGGGATCAGGAGCTGGTGCCGCTGGCAGAACAGATCAGCGCCTGGCGCGCCGAATACAGTGCGGCCATTGCCAGCGAAATCACCGCTACCTGCAGCCAGTTTTTACCGGAGTTTGCCCTGTCATTCTCCTTCCAGCGTGGCTGGGACAAAGAGAGCGACTTCGGCGAGCTGCTGGAGCGCAACTTCGAGCGCGATCGCGCGCTCACCTACACCGCCAGCGGTCCGCACAAAGCCGATTTTCGGATTCGTGCTGAAGGCACGCCGGTGGAAGATTTACTCTCACGCGGTCAGTTAAAGCTGCTGATGTGTGCGTTGCGGTTAGCGCAGGGCGAGTACCTGACGCGCAGCAGCGGACGTCGCTGTTTATACCTGATTGACGACTTCGCCTCCGAGCTGGATGACACCCGTCGTCGCCTGCTGGCGGAACGCCTGAAAGCCACGCAGGCTCAGGTGTTTGTCAGCGCCATTGGTGTCGAGCATGTAATCGATATGAGTGACGAAAAGGGCAAGATGTTCCGCGTGGAACAGGGTAAAATAGCGGTTCAACCTGAAGATTAAATGAGCGAGAAACGTTGATGTCGAATTCTTATGACTCCTCAAGTATCAAAGTCCTGAAAGGGCTTGATGCGGTACGCAAACGCCCGGGTATGTACATCGGCGATACGGATGACGGCACCGGTCTGCATCACATGGTATTCGAGGTCGTGGATAACGCCATCGACGAAGCGCTCGCCGGCCACTGTAGTGATATCGTGGTCACCATCCATGCCGACAACTCTGTCTCCGTACAGGATGACGGCCGTGGTATTCCGACCGGTATCCACCCGGAAGAGGGCGTCTCTGCTGCCGAAGTGATCATGACAGTACTGCATGCCGGCGGTAAGTTTGATGACAACTCTTATAAAGTTTCCGGTGGTCTGCACGGCGTCGGCGTATCGGTGGTGAACGCCCTGTCGCAGAAGCTGGAACTGACCATTCGTCGCGACGGCAAAGTGCATCAGCAAACCTACGTGCACGGTGTGCCGCAGGCGCCGCTGGCGGTGACCGGCGATACCGACGCTACCGGTACGCGCGTGCGTTTCTGGCCGAGCCACGATACTTTCACCAACGTCACCGATTTTGAATATGAAATCCTGGCGAAGCGTCTGCGCGAGCTGTCATTCCTTAACTCCGGCGTGTCGATTCGCCTGGAAGACAAGCGCGACGATAAAAACGACCATTACCACTATGAAGGTGGTATCAAAGCGTTCGTTGAATATCTCAACCGCAACAAGAACCCGATTCACCCGAATGTGTTCTACTTCTCCACCGAAAAAGACGGTATCGGCGTTGAAGTTGCACTGCAGTGGAACGACGGTTTCCAGGAAAACATCTACTGCTTCACCAACAATATTCCGCAGCGCGACGGCGGAACGCACCTTGCCGGTTTCCGCGCGGCGATGACGCGTACGCTCAACGCCTACATGGATAAAGAAGGTTACAGCAAAAAAGCCAAAGTCAGCGCTACCGGTGACGACGCGCGTGAAGGGCTGGTGGCAGTGGTTTCGGTCAAGGTGCCGGATCCGAAATTCTCCTCTCAGACCAAAGACAAGCTGGTCTCTTCCGAGGTGAAATCGGCGGTGGAACAGCAGATGAACGAACTGCTGAGCGAATACCTGCTGGAAAATCCGTCTGACGCCAAAATCGTGGTCGGTAAAATCATCGATGCCGCGCGTGCGCGTGAAGCCGCGCGTCGTGCACGTGAAATGACCCGCCGTAAAGGCGCGCTGGACCTGGCGGGCCTGCCGGGCAAGCTGGCGGACTGTCAGGAGCGCGATCCGGCGCTGTCTGAAATCTACCTGGTGGAGGGTGACTCTGCAGGCGGTTCCGCCAAGCAGGGACGTAACCGTAAGAACCAGGCGATTCTGCCGCTGAAAGGTAAAATCCTTAACGTGGAGAAAGCGCGTTTCGACAAGATGCTCTCTTCTCAGGAAGTCGCCACGCTGATCACCGCGCTGGGCTGCGGTATCGGCCGCGATGAGTACAACCCGGACAAGTTGCGCTATCACAGCATCATCATCATGACCGATGCGGACGTCGATGGTTCGCACATCCGTACGCTGCTGCTGACCTTCTTCTATCGCCAGATGCCGGAAATCATCGAGCGTGGCCACGTCTACATCGCGCAGCCACCGCTGTACAAGGTGAAGAAGGGCAAGCAGGAGCAGTACATTAAAGATGACGACGCGATGGATCAGTATCAGATTGCCATCGCGCTGGACGGCGCCACGCTGCACACCAACGCCAGCGCACCGGCGCTGGGCGGCGAGCCGCTGGAAAGCCTGGTGGCGGAATACAACAGCACCCAGAAGATGATCAAGCGTATGGAGCGCCGCTTCCCGTCTGCGCTGCTGCGCGCGCTGGTTTATCATCCAACCCTGAGCGATCTCAGCGATCAGACAGCAGTGACCGCATGGCTGGAGAGCCTGGTGGCTTACCTGAACGAGCGCGAAGCGCATGGCAGCAGCTATGTGGCACAGGTGCGGGAAAACCGCGAACAGCAGCGCTTTGAGCCGGTGCTGCGCGTGCGTACTCACGGTGTTGATACCGATTATCCGCTGGACAGCGAGTTCATTGACGGCGCGGAATACCGCAAAATCTGTGCACTCGGCGCGCATCTGCGTGGTCTGATTGAAGAGGATGCCTACATCGAGCGTGGCGAGCGCCGTCAGCCGGTTGCCAGCTTCGAGCAGGCGATTGACTGGCTGGTGAAAGAGTCGCGCCGCGGTCTGTCAGTGCAGCGCTATAAAGGTCTGGGCGAGATGAACCCGGATCAGCTGTGGGAAACCACCATGGATCCGGACAGCCGCCGCATGCTGCGCGTCACCATCAAAGACGCCATCGCCGCCGACCAGCTGTTCACCACGCTGATGGGCGATGCGGTTGAACCGCGCCGCGCCTTCATCGAAGAGAACGCGCTGAAAGCCGCCAACATCGATATCTGATATCGCAAAACCCTTCCCAAACGGGAAGGGTTTTTTGTTTTATTAAACGCGCAGAATTCTTCCACCCGAGCCGTCCGGCATTTCAATCAGCAGGCTTAGCTTGCCGCCCATCGCTTCAATGTAGCGCTTAATGGTGATCAGACGCTGATCGGCGCCGCCCTGCTCAATTTGCGTGATACGCGGCTGCTTAACCCCCATCGCTTCCGCAACGGTTCTCTGCGATAACGCTAACTCTTCCCGCAGCAGTTGCAGGCCGGTTTCGAGAATCAGCTCATCTGCCATCAGCTGAATGTCAGCTTGCTCAGCTTCAGTAAACTCACTCTCGATAAATTTTTGTAAGTCGTTCATGAATGATTTTCCTCTGCGTTATTGAGGTAAGCCGTGAACAATTGATCTGCAAGGCATATCATCCGCGCATAAAATTGTTTGTCTCCGGATTTATTGCCAGCACACAAAATGACCGCTTTGCGTTGCGTGTCGAATGCGTATAGCGCCCGAATTGGCTGACCAGCGTACTGTATTCTCAGTTCTTTCATGTTGTGGAAGCGTGATCCGTTAACCGTATCGGCATAGGGCCGTGGCAGCAACGGGCCATAATGCTGCAGGTTTAACAGGGCCGCAGCGATGCGTTTTTTCAGTTTGTTGTCCTGTGCCCGCAACCATTCCCGGAAGGTGTCGGTAAAAATGATTTCCCACATAACGCAATCTCCATATAAGTGATTGCTTATAGTAATTTATAAGCAATAACTTATATGATCAAGCGAATCAGCAGAAGTAAAACACCAAATGCTCAAACTGGATAATGCTGCACAATGCATGACAGGCGTTATCTGCCGATTAACTGGTCAATGTGAGCTGAATCGCGCTAGCATTAAAGCCAGACCCTGAATTAACCGAGGACGTTATGGCGATAAAACTGATTGCGATCGATATGGACGGCACGCTGCTGAATCCGCAGCACGAAATCACGGCGGGCGTCAAAGCGGCGATTGGCCGGGCGCGGGATAAAGGTGTGTCGATCGTGCTGGCCACCGGACGCCCGTTTGTTGGTGTGGAGCGCTACCTGATGGAGCTGGATCTGCGTCAGCCGGGGCAGTATTGCATCAGCAACAACGGCGCACTGGCGCACAGCGCGGACAGCGGTGAGGTGGTGGCTGAGAAGACGCTTGGCTTTGATGACTATCTCTACCTGGAGCAGCTGGCGCGCGACCTTGGGGTACATTTTCAGGCGTTCGACAAATCCTTCCTCTACACGCCAAATAAAGACATCAGTGAATACACCATTCACGAAGCCAGCCTGACCGGCATTCCGGTGCGCTATCGCGCCGTAGAAGAGATGGACCCGGCGACGCGCTTCCCGAAACTGATGATGATCGATAAACCGGAGCTACTGGATAAAGCCATCGCCGCCTTACCGGCGCGCGCCCGCGACAGTTATACCATTCTGAAAAGTGCACCTTACTATCTCGAAATCCTTAATCCGCTGGTCAACAAAGGCTACGGCGTAAAAATGCTGGCGGAGAAACTCGGCCTGCAGCCGTCAGAAGTGATGGCGATTGGCGATCAGGAAAACGATCTGGCGATGATTGAATACGCCGGCACCGGCGTGGCGATGGGCAATGCGATTGATTCCGTGAAGCAGATTGCGCAGTTCGTGACCAAGACCAATATGGAAGATGGTGTCGCGCACGCCATTGAAGAGCTAGTGCTGTAACCCTCCTCTGATGCGGGCGGCGTTCTGCTGCCCGTCACTTCTCTGCTGAATTTTTGCTGTCAGTGCGCCGATGGGTTGTCTGTTTTGTGATCCATATTGTAGTACAAACAATATATATGGTACTACAATCGCCGCTACAAAATGCGTCAGGGATTGGGCTTTGCACTACGAAAGCAGTAATCTGATTTCTCACGCCTTTCATGGAATCGAACACGATGACGCAGGAACCACTGAGTAAAACAGAGCGCATCATCCAGACGCTGGGTGAAGAGATTGTGGCCGGAAAATATGTGCCGGGCGCCGCGCTGCCGGCGGAAGCGGAGCTGTGCGAGCGATTTTCAACCTCGCGCAACATTATCCGCGAAGTGTATCGCTCCCTGATGGCCAAACGCCTGATGGAGATGAAGCGCTATCGCGGCGCGTTTGTGACCTCACGTAACCAGTGGAACTATCTCGACAGCGATGTACTGCAGTGGGCGCTGGCGCACGATCACGATCCGCGCCTGATTGCGGCGATGAATGAGGTGCGCGTGCTGGTGGAGCCGCAGATTGCGCGCTGGTCGGCCGAGCGTGCTACGTCGACCGATCTGGCGGCGATTGAGCTGGCCTATAACGATATGGTGGCCAACCACCTCAACCGTGATGCCTTTAACGACGCGGATATCCGCTATCACGAAGCGGTGATGGCCTCGGTACATAACCCGGTGCTGCAGCAGCTCAATGTGGCGATCAGCCAGCTGCAAAAAGCGGTGTTTGCGCAAACCTACATGGCGGATTCCGGCAACATGCCGCGCACCTTAGCCGAACATAAAGCGCTGTTCGATGCCATTCGCCACCAGGATGGCGATGCGGCGGAACAGGCGGCGAAGGCGATGATTGCCAGCTCAACCGCCCGACTCAAGGAGATTTTGTGACCCGTTATATCGCCATTGACTGGGGCTCCACCAACCTGCGCGCCTGGTATTACCGCGCCGGTGAATGCGTCGATGAGCGCCGTTCGGAAGCGGGCGTGACGCGCCTCGGCGACCGCACGCCTGCTCAGGTGTTTGCCACCATTACCGACGGCTGGCCGGTGGCCGAAGTCCCGGTGATCATGGCCGGTATGGTGGGCAGCAACGCTGGCTGGCTGGCAGTGCCTTATCTCGCCTGCCCGGTGGCGCTCAATGCATTAAGCGATCGCCTGACCTGCGTGGAAGGAAAAGCGTGGATTGTGCCGGGACTGAGCATCGAACGTGACGACAACTACAACGTAATGCGCGGTGAAGAAACCCAGCTGCTCGGCGCGGTCACGCTGCAGCCCGCGCCGCTGTATATCATGCCGGGCACGCACGCCAAGTGGGTGCAGATGGAACAGGATCGCGTCATCGATTTCCGCACCGTGATGACCGGCGAGCTGCACCATTTACTGCTGAAGCAGTCGCTGATTGGCGCCGGTTTACCCGCGCAGGAAGCCTCTCCGGACGCGTTCCGGGACGGTTTGCAGATTGGCAGCCACGACCGCTCAATTCTGGCGCGCCTGTTTGAAGTGCGTGCCGCCCACGTGCTCGGCGCGCGCGATCGTCGCCATATCAGTGATTTTCTCTCTGGCCTGTTAATCGGCCATGAAGTGGCGCAGATGACGCAGCAGTTAACGCATAGCCGCCAGCCGATTGTCATTATCGCCGGCAGCGCGCTGGCACAGCGTTATCGGCAGGCGCTGGCCTTTATCGGAACAGATTCAGTCACGCTGGAGGGCGATCGCGCTTTCCAGTACGGAATAAGGAGTATTGCGCATGTCCTGGCCCACTAAACTTCCGCTGATCGCCATTCTGCGTGGCATCACGCCGGATGAAGCTGAAGCGCACGTCGCGGCGTTAATCGACGCCGGTTTCGATGCGATTGAAATTCCGCTCAACTCGCCAGAGTGGGCGAAAAGTATCGGCGCGATGGTGCAAACCTTCGGCGATAAAGCGCTGATCGGTGCCGGCACTGTGCTGCAGGCGACGCAGGTCGATCAGCTGGCGGCGCTCAACAGCAAGCTGGTGGTGACGCCCAATACCGATGCTGCGGTGATTCGCCAGGCCGTGGCGCACGGCATGCTGGTTGCCGCAGGCTGTGCCACCGCCAGCGAAGCCTTCACCGCGCTGCAGGCTGGGGCGCAGGCGCTGAAAATTTTCCCGTCGTCGGCGTTTGGTCCGGGCTACATCAAAGCGCTGAAAGCGGTGCTGCCGCCGGAGGTGCCGGTCTTTGCCGTGGGTGGCGTTACGCCGGAAAACCTGCATGAATTTATCGCCGCCGGTTGCGTCGGGGCTGGCCTGGGCAGCGATCTCTATCGCGCCGGTCAGCCGCTGTCGCGCACCGTGGAGAAGGCCCGCGCATTTATTGCTGCCTATAAGGACGCTGTACGATGAAAATTACGAAACTGACCACTTATCGCCTGCCGCCGCGCTGGATGTTCCTGAAAATCGAAACCGATGAAGGCATCATCGGCTGGGGCGAGCCGGTGATTGAAGGGCGCGCGCGCAGCGTCGAAGCGGCGGTGCACGAGCTGTCGGAATATCTGATTGGGCAGGATCCGGCGCGGATTAATGATCTGTGGCAGGTGATGTATCGCGGCGGTTTTTATCGCGGCGGCCCGATTTTAATGAGCGCCATTGCCGGTATCGATCAGGCGCTGTGGGATATTAAAGGCAAAGCGCTGGGCGTGCCGGTGTATCAGCTGCTGGGCGGTCTGGTGCGTGACAGCATCAAAGCCTATAGCTGGGTAGGCGGCGATCGTCCGGCTGAAGTGATTGATGGCATTAAGAAATTACGTGGTATCGGCTTTGATACCTTCAAACTCAACGGCTGTGAAGAGATGGGCATCATCGACAATTCTCGTCAGGTCGATGCCGCTGTTAACACCGTAGCGCAGATCCGCGAAGCCTTTGGCAGTGACATTGAGTTTGGCCTCGATTTCCACGGTCGCGTCAGCGCGCCGATGGCCAAAGTGCTGATCAAAGAGCTGGAGCCGTATCGTCCGCTGTTTATTGAAGAACCGGTGCTGGCCGAGCAGGCAGAATACTATCCGCGCCTGGCGGCGCAGACGCATCTGCCGATTGCCGCAGGCGAACGCATGTTCTCCCGCTTCGAGTTCAAGCGCGTGCTGGAAGCCGGTGGGCTGGCGATTCTGCAGCCGGATCTGTCGCACGCCGGCGGCATCACCGAATGCTACAAAATCGCGGCGATGGCCGAGTCCTACGACGTGGCGCTGGCGCCGCACTGTCCGCTGGGGCCGATTGCGCTGGCTGCCTGTCTGCACGTGGATTTCGTGTCGCGTAACGCGGTGTTCCAGGAGCAGAGCATGGGCATTCACTATAATCAGGGCGCTGAACTGCTCGATTACGTGATCAATAAAGATGATTTTAAAATGGATGACGGCCATTTCTATCCATTAAATAAACCCGGCCTCGGTGTGGAAATAAATGAAGAGCTGGTGATTGCGCGCAGTAAAAATGCGCCAGACTGGCGTAACCCATTATGGCGCTTTCCGGATGGATCGGTAGCCGAGTGGTAATAACCGTGGTAATGCACCCGGTCGCTGCGTTTACCGCTTTATAACAGCACCGATTATCAGGCGATTAAACATCTGACTATTTAAACCATGTGCGGAATATATAAGGCACAGGGCAGCGCTCAACCTGTTTTCACCGCGCTGCCAGTTTACCGCTGCTGCGGCTTTTATCTTCGATAACCTTACCCTGCGTTGGCTGCGGCGTGTTTCGGCACGTCTGCCAGCTGACATCTGACGGAGAAACACCATGGATCTCTCTGCTGTTCAGGCGAAACCTACGCGTCGCCGTTATATTACGCTGCTGATGATTTTTATTACGGTGGTCATTTGTTATGTCGATCGCGCTAATTTGGCCGTGGCCTCGGCGCATATTCAGCAGGAATTTGGCATCAGCAAAGCAGAAATGGGGTATGTGTTTTCTGCTTTTGCCTGGTTATATACCCTGTGCCAGATTCCCGGCGGCTGGTTTCTCGACCGCGTAGGTTCACGCCTGACCTATTTTATTGCTATTCTCGGCTGGTCGGTGGCGACGTTATTACAGGGATTCGCCAGCGGCTTATTATCGCTGATAGGTCTGCGCGCCATTACCGGTATTTTTGAAGCGCCGGCTTTCCCGACCAATAATCGCCTGGTTACCAGCTGGTTCCCGGAACAGGAGCGCGCTTCGGCCGTCGGTTTTTACACCTCCGGTCAGTTTGTCGGCCTGGCGTTTCTCACGCCGCTGCTGATCTGGATTCAGGAACTGCTGAGCTGGCACTGGGTGTTTATCATCACCGGCGGCATTGGCATTGTCTGGTCGCTGGTGTGGATGAAGGTTTACCAGGCACCGAGCCAGAGCAAAGGCATCAATCAGGCCGAGCTGGATTACATTCGTGCCGGTGGCGCGATGGTCGACGGCGATGCACCCGGCGAGAAAAAAGCACGCGTTAAACTCACTGCGGCCGACTGGAAACTGGTGTTTCATCGCAAGCTGTGCGGCGTGTATCTCGGCCAGTTCGCGGTGACTTCAACGCTGTGGTTTTTCCTTACCTGGTTCCCCAACTACCTGACGCAGGAGAAACATATCGCCGCGCTGACGGCCGGCTTTATGACTACCGTGCCGTTTCTCGCCGCCTTTGTTGGCGTGATCCTCTCCGGGATGGTGGCCGATCGTCTGGTGCGCAGCGGCCGCTCGCTCGGCTTTGCCCGCAAGACGCCGATCATCTGCGGCCTGCTGATCTCCACCTGCATTATGGGCGCCAACTACACCAACGATCCGCTGTGGATTATGGTGCTGATGGCGCTGGCCTTTTTCGGCAACGGGTTCGCGTCCATCACCTGGTCGCTGGTCTCGTCACTGGCGCCGGTACGCCTGATTGGCCTGACCGGCGGCATGTTTAACTTTATCGGCGGCCTCGGTGGCATCACGGTACCGCTGGTGGTGGGGTATCTGGCGCAGGATTACGGCTTTGCGCCCGCGCTGGTGTACATCTCCGCCGTTGCGCTGATTGGCGCGCTCTCTTACATCCTGCTGGTGGGGGATGTGCAGCGCGTGGGCTAAGCTTCCGGGTGCGCATGCCTGCGCACCCGCATTAGCTGCTCAGCTTTTGCTTAACTGAACGGCATCACGTAATTTGTCCGGCAACGGTTACATCTGAGGTTGCCCCATGTCAGAAAAACAACTCACCTTTACTCAGCGCCATCATCAGCTGACCAATATCAACGTCTGGACCGCCGACAGCCAGTGGCTGGCATTTGATGTGCGGCCGTCCGGCGCCTCGTTTACCAGCCTGACCATTGAGCGCGTCAACGTGCACAGCGGCGCGGTCGAGGTGCTGTATCAGGCGCGCGATGGCGCGCACGTCGGCGTGGTGACCGTGAGTCCGGATCTGCCGCCGCGCTATGTCTGTATTCATGGGCCGGAGCATCCCGATGCGCACTGGCATTATGACTTTCATCACCGGCGCGGCGTGATTGTTCAGCAGGGCATCGCAGAGAACCTCGACGCCTGCGATATCACCGCGCCCTACACTCCGGGTGCGCTGCGTGGTGGCTCGCACGTGCATGTGTTCAGTCCGGATGGCTCGCGGCTGAGCTTTACCTATAACGATCACGTGATGCATGAGCGCGATGTGCGTGACGACCTGCGCAACGTCGGCGTGGCGGTGCCGCTGCATCCGGTGTGCCCGCCAAAACAGCATCCGCGCGAATATGACGGCAGCCACTACTGCGTGCTGGTGAGCCACACCCGGCGCGATCCGCAACCGGGCAGCGATCAGATTGACCGCGCTTATGAAGAGTGCTGGATTGGTGAGCGTGGCTATCAGAAAGCGGACGGCAGCTGGCAGCGCTGGGCCATCGCCTTTATCGGCGATACGCGCAATGCCAGTGGTGAAAAAGTGCCGGAAGTGTTTGTGGTCGATCTGCCTGAGGCGCTGGCGGACTATGCCAGAGCCGGCAATGCGCCGCTGCAGGGCACGGCAGAGCAGCTGCCGGCACCGCCGGCTGGCGTGCAGCAGCGGCGGATCACGTACGGTAAAGGGCTGGCGCTGCAGCCGCGCCACTGGTTGCGCGCTGCGCCGGATGGCAGCGCGATCGCCTTTTTACAGGCTGACGAGCAGGGCATTGTGCAGCTGTGGACGGTCTCACCCAACGGTGGCGCGGCGCGTCAGATCACCTCACTGCGCAGCAGCATTCAGTCTGCTTTCAGCTGGCAGCCGGACGGCGCAGCCATCGCCTTTATCTGTGATAACAGCGTGATGCGTTGTGAGATAGCCAGCGGACAGTGTACGCGCCTTACGGCACGCAGCGCGCAACCGCCGGGCGGCGACGCGGTGGTGTGGTCGCCGGACGGGAAGCAGATCGCCTACATGCGCGAGGTTGACGGCTGGCGACAGCTGTTCTGCGTCAGTGTGATTCCGCCGGCATAGCCGCCGCAGTGGCCAGGCTGGCCTGGGTGCCAGCCATCTTCTCGCTCTGCAGCACGCGTTCGCGCGGCGAATCTTTGGTTTTATCGTCGTCGGCGCGGAAGTAATCCCACGGCAGCAGCAGCGTATCCATCACTGCCGAAAAGGGCAGATCGATCAGCGCCAGCGGTTTAATCGCCCAGCTGGTATTGTCATCGGTCAGCATCTCTGCGCTGGCGCGCGTGCCGGGGTAGTAACCCTGGCTGGCACCGGTATGGGACATCACGCTGGAGCAGCCTGATGTGGCACAGGCGCAGCAGACCAGCAGGCCGGTGAGCGGAAAGCGTTTCATCATTTTCATCATCATCATCCCTACAGTCATGGCATGGCCCTGGCTGGAGTGTGTCACCTGACATCCGCATAACTCTGTGGTTATGTCCTTCCCGTCAGGCGAAGCGTCCCCTGAGTGTATGCCATATCGTCAGAATTGCTGCAAAAAAAAGCGCATTGCCCCTTGAAAGCGACCTGAGCGCACCCATCTTTAAGCTACGGTCACGACGCGGTCGCCGACAGGGACACCGACGGGCCGGACAACCTGTCCATGGTGGAAGGTTGCCAAAACTTGCTGATTATCAGGAGTCTTATTATGCGTAACTTTGATCTCTCTCCGCTTTATCGTTCTGCTATTGGTTTCGACCGTCTGTTTAACCTGCTTGAGTCCAACCAAAACCAGGCTAACGGCGGCTACCCTCCGTACAACGTCGAGCTGGTAGACGAAAACCACTATCGCATCACCATTGCCGTCGCTGGCTTTGCGCAGAGCGAACTGGATATCACCGCCCATGACAACATGCTGGTGGTACGCGGCGCCCACCCTGAAGAGCAGCAGGAACGTAAATACCTGTACCAGGGCATCGCAGAACGTAACTTCGAACGCAAATTCCAGCTGGCCGATCACATCGTGGTGCGCGATGCGCGTCTCGAACTGGGCCTGCTGAGTATCGATCTGGAACGCATCGTCCCGGAAGAGGCGAAACCACGCCGGATTGAAATCCTGAAATAAGGCTAACGAAGTAAAGAAAAACGCCGCTGCAACGCGGCGTTTTTTTATGGCTGCATCATCAGGTACGTACCAGCAGGCGCTGGCTCACCATACCGCCGAACACATTCACCAGCAGCCCGAGAATGATCACCGACGCGCCGAGAATCTCCTGCGCCGACAGAGTTTCACCGAGGATCAGCGCGGCGCTGAGAATACCGACCACCGGCACCAGCAGCGACAGCGGCGCCACGCGCCAGGTTTCGTAGCGGCTGAGCAGATTGCCCCAGATGGCGTAGCCAATGATGGTGGCGAAAAACGCCAGATAGAGCAGCGCCAGCACCGTCTGCAGCGAAATATCCAGCAGGCTGGTGACAATGGCGGATTCGCCCTCGAACCACCACGAACAGGCAAAGAACGGCGCAATCGGCACCAGCGCGCTCCACACCACCAGCGACATCACCGGCACCTGGCGGTTGCGCAGGATAATCTTGTTAGTGATATTGCCCAGCCCCCACGACAGCGCCGCCGCCAGCGTCAGCATCATGGTGGTCAGCGTGATGCCCGCGGTTGTCTGGCCCTCCATACCGGCGGTTGCCAGCATAAACATGCCGAGCGTGGCGACCAGAATGCCGGCGATGTGGTTCCAGCGCAGCTTCTCGGCCAGCAGCAGCGCGCCGAGCAGCAGGGTGAAAAATGCCTGCGCCTGCAGCACCAGCGAAGCCAGCCCGGCTGGCATGCCAAGCTTGATGGCGAGGAACAGAAACGCGAACTGACCAAAGCTGATGGTCATGCCATACACCACCAGCCAGCGCAGCGGAATTGCCGGACGACGCACGAAAAAGATCGCCGGAAACGCCACCAGCGTAAAACGCAGTCCCGCCAGCAAAAAGGGCGGCATGCCCTGCAAACCCAGCTTAATCACCACAAAATTTACTCCCCACGCCACTACGACGCACAGGGCTAACAACATATCTTTCAGGGACATACGCATTCCTCAGCGCGGCAATCAGGCGGTTGCCGTCACCGGTGTGGCGATCTCTGCACCGCAGTCGTCGCCGATCAGTCGAAAATAATCATCCACATCCAAAGCTACCGAGCGGTCCAGCGCACCGGCGTTAAACCACAGCGTCCCGACATCACGCAGGCGCGTATCCACGCGCAGCGCCAGTCGGTCATCAAAACTAAACGGCGGCACCGCGCCCATCACACACTGCGTCAGCGCTTGTGCCTGCTCAGGAGTGGCAAACGTCGACTTCTTACCGCCAATGGCACGCGCGGCGTGCTTGAAGTTGATTTTGCAGTCGCCGGGTACGATCGCCAGCAGATAGCGCGGCGCGGCGCCGTCCGGCATGGTGACTTCCAGCACCATCGCTTTGGCCGCCTGCTGGAGATCGTTTCCGCGGATGGCGCTGATTACCTCGGTCTGGCCGATGGCCTCATGCTCCACCACGCGGTAGCGGGCCTGCTGCGCATCCAGCAGCGCAATCACTTTGTCATAGGTTGTCATACTGTCTTCCTCGTCTAAGGCCGGGATTAACTCCAGGCAATGGCGTGCTTCATTTTTTTGTCGGTCAGGCCAAAGAAAAAGCCCATGGTGATGCGCGTGTCGCCCTCAACGCGATCGATTTCATGATAAAACGCGGGATTAAACAGATAGATATCGCCACTGCGCGGCGCGAACTCGCAGGTCTCGCTGCCGGCGATGACGCCGCTCTGGTAGCCCAGCTCGCCGGGCGTTTTAAAGCGCTCGTCTTCCGGCTGCCATTTCTTATTGAAGATGCGCAGCGCGCCGCCGGCGTTGCACTCCTGCAGGCATACGACGCAGCTCAGCTGATGCAGAATGTGCGTCACCGCCAGACCGCTGCCAGCGGCATCGCGCACGATGTTGTCGTTATGCAGCGGATTAGCGACGCCGTCAGCGTGGAAACGCACAATCGAGCCGGCGTAATCACCCAGTGCCGGTTCGGTGGCGGTTTGCAGACTCTCAAGGCGCAGCGCATGCTGCACCCAGTGGTAAATCTGCGCGCGCAGGGCGTGCAGCGAGGCCGGCAGCGCCGGCTGGATGTCGCGCAGTTCGGTGAAATAGTTTTCCGGCGCGGCGGTGTGCTTCGCCAGATACGGGCCGAGCGTGGTCAGCGCGCCGTTTGGATAGTGAGAAACCCGTATCTGCTCGCGGCACTGCTGCAGATCAGTCACCACCGCGTTGCGCACCTCTGGCGTGAGGAAATTGCGCAGCACCAGCAGCGGCACGCGCGCGGTGACGATGTCATCCAGCCAGGTGCTTTCGACGAACATGTTGGGGTTAATGACGCGAATCTGATTGAAAATGGCCATGGGTTCACTCTCCAAAAGGAATTTCATGAAGTTCATGGTTGCTCATACGGTGCCATGCTGACGCCGTGCCCAGTGTTGAAACAGGTTCAGAGGAGATAAAGGTGCTGTTGTTCTGCTGACAACGATGCAGGGTGAAATAGTCAGGGTAAGGCGTGTCATCAGGATGCCATTGCCACGCCCAGGCCTTCTCGCGGGTGACGAAAATGGCGTTTGCCGCGCTGCCACCTGGCGCCACCCGGGCCATTTTTTCGCGCAGATAGTCGCGGGTAAAATCGGCGGGCGTGACGCGGTCGACGATATATTCCAGATATTCAGCGGAATCAAAGCGCGACTGCGCCATGCCCAGCTGCGCATAGACGGTCGGCAAAAAGCCGTTGTGCATCATGTACCACTGGGTGCCGCCGCTGGTGCGCCGCAGCGGATGGGAGAACGCAATGCCCTGGTTTTTGCTGAGCGTGGCGTGACGCACGTGCACCGCCAGAAAGCGGCTGTGCTGCATGCGCGTGACGTCAATGCCTGGCAGTGCTTCGGCAAAGGTGCCGGTGCCATGCAGCGTACGGATCTGACCGTGCTCCAGCCACAGACAGCCCCAGCCGTTGGGATGTTGTTTAATCGGGCCATCGTGCGCGGCGGTTTCACCGCAGCTCATGGCGCGTGCGGCGTCCAGTACCGCAGCGGCGTCAAACTGGCCGTGTGCCAGAATCATTCTGCACATAGTAAATCTCTCCGTGAGGTCAAAGCGGGAACAGCAAGAAGGGCGTGAAACACTGCCAGAATTTCGTCGCGGCTGGCGGCAGGCAGACGCAGCGTGGCGAGAATCCCGGCGTGGCGCGTCAGATCGGCGTACAGCGATGAGCGCGGTGAGACCTCCAGCGCCGGTAAGTTGAGCGGTGGCAACAGCTGGCCGCGCTGGTGGTCGGCAATCCAGCGCTCGGCGGCGTCATACTGCAGCCGCTGGCGCAACCGCAGCCGGCCGACGGCCTGTGACGGTGAAGCGAAGTGCAGTTCAGGCAGGCCGCGTCCGGCTTCAACCTGAAAGGCCACCTCGGCCCAGTTGATGCCGGTGACCTCTTCCACCAGGTTCACCACGCCCATGCCGGACAGGCGAAAGCCCATTTCGAGAAAGTGCGGCTCGCCGTTCACCATAATGAAATCAATGTGGAAAGCGCCGCGCCGGTAGCCGAAGGTTTCACAGCAGAAGCTCATCAGGCTGGTGAAGGCGGCGGGCAGTTGCTGCGCCGCCATCGCCACATGGCCGGATTCGTAAAAGCTGATACAGCCGTCGGCCTCGGTATGCTGCTCAATCACCTTCTGGCAGCAGGTCAGCGCCACCGCGTGTCCATTCTCCACCACGCCCTGCAGCGAATATTCGTCGCCGGCCAGCCAGCTTTCGACGATAAAGCCGGTAAAGCCGCGTCCGCCATAGTTCATGGTGTCGAGCAGCCGGGCAATCACCGCATCCAGCTGGCTGGCCTCTTCCACCAGCCAGATGCCCAGTCCGCCGCCGCCGTCGACCGGTTTGATCACGCAGGGGTAAAGCAGCGCATCCCGCGCATCGCCAATGCTGAGCGGTGAGGCAAAGAAGCGAAACTCCGGTTGCGGAAAACGCGGCCAGGCTTTGCGCAGCGCCATGCGCTGTGCGTATTTATCCGGCGGGATGAAGCCCGGACCGGCATCCGGGCCGGCCAGCAGTTCACGCACCCGGCCAGCGCTGGCGTTGTAGGCCTCAAAACCGGCCAGCACTACCTGTGGATGCTCCAGCAGACCGGCGTGCAGACAGGCATTGAGGACATCCCACGGATTTTCCGGGCGATCGAGACGCACAATCAGATCGAACGGCAGGGCGATGCTGAGCGATTGATAGTCGACAAAATCCCCCATTTCGGCCAGTACGGTAAAATAGCCTTCGCGTTTTGCCACCGCGCAGTAGGGATTTTGCCCGTCGCGCGTGGCGCCAATCTGCAGAAAAATCTTTCTCATCGCGTCGCCTTACCGGGTTAACGCCCGGAAATCACTTCAGTAACGATGTCCTGTAACGCACCGTTGTTAACCTGAATCACCGCTTTGTGCGGGTCGAAACGCAACACGCGCGACAGCGCATCGCCGCGTGCGCCGTCCAGCAGCGAACTCACCGCCGCGCTGCGCCAGCAGTGCCGCATCTGCGCCACGCTGAGGCCAGACAGCTGCGTGAGCTGCTGCGCCAGCGCCACATCCTCGCTCTCTCCGCTCAGCAAGGCGCGCACCGCGGCTTCCTCCGGCGCGGCCGGCAGCTGCAGCAGCCAGGCTTTCAGCTGCTGGCCGCCGGCGATAAACGGTGAATAGATCATGCATACCAGCTGGGTTTCACTGAGGCCGAAAGCGTCGAGTGCGAACTGCGCGGCGCGCTGGCGTGCGCGGGCAATCGCGGCATCATCCTGATAGCGCGCGGCCATCTCATCGATCAGCTGCGGCGGAAAGTCCTTCTGCACCATCAGGCCGAGCGCAAAGCGCACATATTCGCGAATGCCTTCGGCGTAGCTGCGCTGCAACAGCGTCTCCGCACGCAGACCGCGAATATGTGCCATTAACGTCGGGTTGCCGCAGTCCGACTCGGAGAAGCTGAACATCAGCTCATCGAAGCGGAAATGCATGAATTCGGTCAGCAGCGCCCAGTGCGCGCCAGCCTCATAAGCGGTGTCCTGATAGATGTTGAAGAACAGCGGGTCGCGCGCCAGCTGCCAGGTAATGCGATGTGCCGGCGTGACCTGGTCAGCGCCGTAAATGTCGGCGAAGTAGCGCGCCGCCACGCCGTCCAGCGTGTGGAGAAAGCCGCTGAAGCCGCGCGACTTATCGGCCATCGGCGCATCAAACAGTTTTGACAGGTGGCGCGCCCACGCAAGGTAAGCGGTCTGCTCCTGCGGCGAATCGCCGGTGATGATCACATCGACGCCGCCATCGTAGTGCGCCGCAAGGCCAAACGAATTCACCATACTCAGGTTGCAGGCGTTGCAGAAGGTGGAGCGCGCGTCGGCACGGAAGCGGTGACCATTCATCAGCACATCGTCGCGGTTCTGCTGGCGCACGCTCTGCGGCATCGGCAAATGGCGATCGAAGGGACGAATCTGCAGCCCGTCGGTCACCAGGCACTCGGTGAACGCGTCGTCATGGATACGCAGCGCACGATAGACGCGGTCGATGTTTTCCATCACGCTGTCGTTCATGGCGGCATGGCGGTTAGTGCTGATGCGCAGCTGAAACGTGCTGTTGCGCTGTTGCCAGATTAACCCCTGAATGTAACGTACGTAGGCCACCATATAGCTGCTGTCTTTGCCGCCGCCATAGGCCAGCAGCACGCGGTTACGTTCGGGATGGTCGGGATCGGGCAGGGCGGCGAGCAGTCGCTGAGCACAGTGCTGGGCGGAATCGAGAATCGCGGGCGTCAGGTATTCTTCAATTTCACTCATCATCGCGGACAGATTATTCATTTTTCACTTCATCCTTTGGCTAATAAAATCGCCGCTGCCGTGCGGGCGACAACGGGCTGGAAAACGGGCCACGAAGGTGCTGCGTGAAGCTGAATTAACAGATGCAGCCTAAAGTACTTTGAATGTAATCTGATGAATACGCACAGATCAGCACGATATGGGGTGGAACAGATGGCGGGTGAAACGCAGGAACAGGAGAGTCAGAGCAGTCGTTACCGTCAGATCGCTGAGCAGATAAAACAGGCCATTCACAGCGGATCGCTACCGCCCGACAGCCGTTTGCCGTCGGTGCGCACGCTGGCGACGCAGTATCGCGTCAGCATGACCACTGCGCTGAAAACATTACGCACGCTGGAGGATGAGCACTACGCGGTGGCGCGGCCGAAGTCCGGCTTTTTTGTCGCACCGCGTCCCACAGAGAAAAAAGTGCCGGCGGTATTCAGCGAGCAGCCGCGCGAAGTGGCACCGCTGGATGAGCAAACCGAACTGCACCTGGCGATGCTGGGATCGGACTGCCGCGTGCGGCTCGATCTGGCCAACGGCGACATCTCGCTCTATCCGGTGAAAAAAATTGGCCTGCTGATGCGGCAGATGGGTTACAGCAAACCGGCGCTGCTCGGTAATACGGTGAAAGGCACCGGCTATGCGCCGCTCAAGGCGGAAATTGCCCGGCGCGCGGTGGATTATGGCTGCAATATCAGCGCCGATGACATCCTGGTCACTAACGGCTGCATTGAGGCGATTTCGCTGGCGCTGCGCGCCACCACGCGGCCGGGCGATATCGTGGCGGTAGAGTCGCCATGCTACTTCGTGCTGCTACAGATGTTGCACAACCTCAACCTGCGCGTCATTGAAGTGGAAGCCGGGCCGGAGGGTTACGTTAACGTCGCGAAACTCACCGGGCTGTTCCGGCGTAAAGCGGTGCAGGCCTATCTCACCATCAACAACATCAATAATCCGCTGGGCAAAAGCATTCCCAACGAGCATAAGGCGTATATCGCGCGCCAGGCCGATGAGAATGATGTGGTGATCATTGAGGACGATATCTTTGGCGATACGGCTTTCGGTGAGCGCCGGCCGTTTCCGATGCGCGCCTTCAGCCCCAATGCCATCCTGTGCAGCGGCTTCTCCAAAACTGTGGCGCCCGGCATCCGTATTGGCTGGGTGCACAGCACCAAGTACATGCGCAAAATCGCCTCGCTGAAGTACACCACCAGCATGGGCACGTCGGTGCTGTCGCAGGCGGCGATTGCCGAACTGCTGCGCAGCGGCGGTTACGATGCGCACCTGCGCAAGCTGCGGCGCGAGCTGAAAAATCAGATTCACCATATGCGACAGGCGGTGCTGCGCTACTTCCCGGCGGGCACGCGTGTGTCGGATCCGGAGGGCGGTTACGTGCTGTGGGTGGAGATGCCGCAGCAGGCGCTGAACGTGCGCGCGCTGTTTCTCAAGGCGCGCAACGCGGGCATCGGCATCGCGCCTGGGCACATCTTCGCCACCGATCACCGCTACGATCACTGCTTCCGGCTCAACGCCGGTTTTGGCTGGAATGCCGAAGTCGAACAGGCGATTCAGCAGCTGGCGCAGTGGTGCCAGCTGTCGTTAAGCGCGGATTAAGCGTTCCAGGCGTTATCCAGCTCTTCCGCCAGAATCTGTACCGCACGCTCAATCTTGTCGCTGTCCGGTACGTAATTCATGCGCATGCACTGATGGGTGTGCGTCCAGGCCTGTTCCAGCCCCGGGAAGAAGAAGTGGCCCGGCACCATCAGCACGCCGCGCGCTTTCAGGCGCTGATACAGCGCTTCGGTGCTGATTGGCAGGTCGCGGAACCACAGCCACAGGAATATAGCGCCCTCCGGTTTGTGGATCAGGCAGCGATCTTCGCTGATATAGCGGCGAATAATCGCGATAGTTTCGCTAACCTTGGCCTGATAGAACGGTTTAATCACTTCCTGCGACAGGCGCAGCAGATCGCCACGCACAATCATCTCGGTGGCAATCGCCGGACCGATGCTGCCTGGCGCCAGGCTGATAATGCCGTTCATGTTACCAGTGGCACTGATCGTGCTCTCATCGGCAACGATAATCCCGCAACGTGCGCCCGGCAGGCCCAGCTTCGACAGACTCATGCACAGAATGGTGTTGGGGTTCCACAGCGGACGTGCCTCACTGAAGATGATGCCGGGGAACGGCACGCCGTAGGCGTTATCGATTAGCAGCGGGACGCCGTGCTGCTGTGCCAGCGCATCCAGCTGCAGCAGTTCGTCATCGGCGATGACGTTGCCGGTTGGATTGGTCGGACGCGACACGCAAATCAGGCCAGTCTCATCATTCAGCGGCAGATGGTCGAAATCGACGTGGTATTTGAACTGGCCTTCCGGCAGCAGTTCAATATTGGGTTTGGCGGAGATGAACAGATCCTCCTCCAGCCCGGCATCGGCATAGCCGAGGTATTCCGGCGCCAGCGGGAACAGCACGCGCTTTTTGCTGCCGTCGGCGCGGCGGCCGGCGAACAGATTAAACAGGTAAAAGAATGCGCTCTGGCTGCCGTTGGTGAGCGCGATATTTTGTGGCGTCACCGGCCAGCCGAGCTCCTCGCGCAGCAGCGTGGCCAGCGCCTCCAGCAGCAGCGCTTTGCCGCGCGGGCCGTCGTAGTTGCACAGCGCTTCGTTCAGCTTGCCGTCCTGATGCATCTGCAGCAGCAGCTGACTGAAATAATCATTGATGGCCGGAATCTGCGCCGGATTACCGCCGCCCAGCATGATCGTGCCAGGCGTGCGCAGCCCTTCGCCCATATCTTCCATCAGACGAGAGATGCCGGAATGTTGCGTAAATTTGTCGCCGAACTGAGAAAAAGCCATAGGAGGTAAAAACATTGTTATCAGGGGGAAGACCACCATAGCGCCCGCAACCGGCAGGCGCAATGGCTAAAGCCGTGGGATCAAGCCTGGACCTGCGGGTTAACGCAGTTTTTCTCCACTTTACCGCTCAATGCGGCGATCAGATTGTCGACCGCATCGCGCGCCATGCCGTAGCGCGTTTCATGCGTGGCGGAGCCGATGTGCGGCAGCGCGACCACGTTCGGCAGCGTGAGGATTTCCGCATCGGCCGGCACCGGCTCGACTTCAAACACATCCAGCCCGGCGGCGTGAATAGTGCCGTCTTTCAGTGCGGCGGTCAGCGCCTGCTCATCGACCACCGGACCGCGTCCGGCGTTGATCAGAATCGCGGTCGGCTTCATCAGTTTCAGCTGTTCCGCACCGATCATATGGTGCGTCTGCTCGGTCAGCGGCAGGCTGATGCAGACAAAATCGCTCTCTTTCAGCAGCGTTTCCAGATCGCAGGCGCGCGCGCCAAAGCGGGTTTCTGCCTCTTCATGCTGGCGGCGGGCGTTGTACAGAATGTTCATGCCGAAGCCAAAGTGCGCGCGCTGCGCCAGTGCCAGACCAATGCGGCCCATGCCGAGAATGCCCAGCGTCTTGTGGTGTACGTCGATACCGAAGTGCTCAGCGTCAATACTCTTTTTCCACTCACCGGCTTTGACCCACTTATCCAGTTCGGCGACGCGACGCGCGGTGCTCAGCACCAGCGCCATCATGGTATCGGCCACGGTTTCGGTCAGTACGGTGGGCGTGTGCATCAGCAGAACGTTGCGCTGGTTGAGCGCATCAACGTCAAAGTTGTCATAGCCGACGGAGACGGTAGAACAGGCACGCAGTGCCGGCATGCTGGCCAGCAGCTCATCATTCACTTTGCCACCGGAGCCCAGCAGACCCTGCGCTGCGGCGAACTGCGCCGCATGCTGTTTCACCGTCTCCGGCGAGACATCTTTCACTTCCGTCACGCTGAAGTGCTGGTCCAGCTTGGCACGCAGGTCATCGGGCAGGCTCTTATACAGAATCACAGCAGGTTTCATTATTTGCTCCCTGTAGAACGTGTGACGGGCGACCTGAGTCGCCCGGAAAAGTCATCGCTTACGCTTTCAGGCGTGCTTCGCCCCGTGAATCGGCGGCGGCGTTTTGTTGGCCGCCGGTTTAACAATCAGCGTCAGCCACACCGACGCCAGTAGCGCAGCACCCATAAAGACATAGGAGGCGGCAGGACTGCCGGTCGCCCCATTAAGATAGCCTACGATCCATGAACCGATGAAGGAACCCAGTGCGCCCATACTGTTAATCAGCGCCATGGCACCGCCGGAAACATTGCGCGGCAGCATCTCCGGAATGATGGCGAAGAACGGGCCATACGGGGCGTACATCGCACCACCGGCAATCACCAGCAGCGCATACGACAGCCAGAAGTTGCTGGAGCCCACCATCCACGAGCCGAGGAACGCCAGTGCGCCAATCAGCAGCAGCGGCCAGACAAACAGCTTACGGTTTTGCGTCTTGTCCGACGCCCACGACACCACCAGCATGGCGATGGTCGCCACCAGATACGGTACCGCCGACAGCCAGCCCGCTTCGACCATGCCCATTTGCGTGCCGTTACGCAGAATCGACGGCAGCCACAGCACGAAACCGTACACGCCGATGCTCCAGGCAAAATATTGCAGGCACAGCAGGATAACGTTGCGGTTGCGGAAGGCTTCGCTGTAGTTGCGCACCGCTTTAATGTTCTCCTGCTCCTTCTGCAGCTGCGCCTGCAGCGCCGCTTTCTCTTCGTCGCTCATCCATTTGGCCTGGGCCGGTTTATCCTGCACCATAAACCACCAGGCAATTGCCCAGATCACCGCCGGGAAGCCCTCGATGATGAACATCTCGCGCCAGCCAAAGGAGTTAATCAGGTAGCCGGACACCACCGACATCCACAGCACCGTCACCGGGTTGCCGAGGATCAGGAAGGTATTCGCACGGGAGCGCTCGGATTTGGTAAACCAGTTGCTGATGTAAATCAGCATCGCCGGCATCACCGCCGCTTCCACCACGCCGAGGACAAAGCGGATGGCGGCCAGCATCGGAATATTGCTGACGATACCGGTCAGCGAGGCGCAGCCGCCCCACAGAATCAGACACCAGAAAATCAGTTTTTTTACGCTGCGGCGCTCGGCATAGACCGCGCCGGGGATCTGAAAGAAGAAGTAGCCAAGGAAGAACAGGGCACCGAGCAGCGATGACATGCCTTTGGTGATACCGAGATCCTCATTTATCCCTGCGGCAGAGGCGAAGCTAAAGTTCGCCCGGTCCAGATACGCCAGACTGTAGGTGATAAACACGATGGGCATGATATACCACCAGCGTTTTGGCGCGATTGTCTGCGATTTCATGGGTGACTCCTCTGGTTGAGGCGGGCGCATTCTGTGGATGCGTCTCGAAATTAGGGTGTAGAGACAGTTTTTTTCGGTGCGCATGAATGCGCACCCTACGTTGGGTCGCCATTGATGGCGACCTGGTTTTAATAATCGCCGAGCGCTGCGCGCGTCGGCAGACCTTCGCTGTCGCCGGCAACCTGAATCGCCAGCGAACCAATTTTGTTACCGCGCAGAATCGCCTGCGGCAGCGATTTCCCTTCCAGCAGCGCGCTGATCAGCCCGACCGCAAAGCCATCGCCCGCGCCGACGGTATCCACCACATTCTCCACGTGGATCGGCGCAATCTGGCCCTGTTCGCCCGCGGCGGTTTTATACCAGGCGCCGTCGCTGCCGGTTTTGATCACCACCGCCCGCACGCCTTTATCGAGGTAGAAATCCGCGATCGCTTCAGGCTGACGGTAGCCGGTCAGAATCAGCCCCTCTTTTTCACCTGGCAGCACCCAGTCGGCGTATTCTGCCAGCAAATTCAGCTGCTTACGCATCTCTTCTTCACTGCGCCACAGCACCGGACGCAGATTAGGATCAAAGGAGATGGTTTTGCCGCGGGCGCGCATCTCTTTCGCCGCATGTTTAGCCAGCGCCAGTGAGCTATCGGAAAGCGCGGCGGCCACGCCGCTCAGATGCAGATGGCGCGCGCTGCCGAAATAGCTTTCGTCGAAATCATCCGGTGACAGGTGGCTGGCGGCGGAGCCTTTACGAAAATACTCCACTTCCGGATCGGAGCCGTCGTCCACGCGCGCTTTGAGCTGAAAACCGGTGCGATAGCGGTTATCAATGGTCACGCAGCGGTGGTCGACATGCTCTTTCGCCAGCTGCTGCAGGGTAAAACGGCCGAAGCTGTCGTCGCCGACGCGGCTGACCCAGCCCACCTGCAAACCGAGGCGCGCCAGACCAATCGCCACATTAAGTTCGGCACCGGCAATGCGCTTCGTGAACTGATCGGCTGCGGCGAGATCGCCGGTTTGCCCGGCGATAAACATCGCCATCGCTTCACCAATGGTGACGACATCCAGCTGAGAGGTGTGTGTCATGCTCAACTCCTTACACCGCGCGCAGCAGATCGACGTAGTGGCGGGTCACCGCCACTAAATCTGCGCCGGCTAATGGGAACTCAATACCGCGCGGTGCATCGGCCGGCAGCGCCTGCAGCAGCGTGCGCCAGCTGTCGTCGGCGTCATCCAGCGCAATGGCGCGGAAGCTGTCACCGTGCGGCACCGCCGCCTTAACATGAATGTAGCTCACGTAGCGACTGAGCTGCGCTGCTGCCTGCAGGGCGTCTTCGCCGGTCCAGCGCCAGTTGCCCATGTCGAAGGTCATATCCAGCGGCAGCGCGGCATCGCAGGCGTGATGGAAGAAGTGCAGCATTGGCGTCAGCTTACTGTCCGGCGTCTGATCGTTTTCGATGACCAGCGTGACGCGCGAGCCGGCCAGCACCTCAACCAGCTGGCGATCTGCCAGCGAGACATAGTGACCCAATGCCAGCTTGAGGCGCTGAGCGCCCAGCAGCTCAGCTTCCTGCAGGAACTGCGCCAGACGTGGATTGAGCGCACCGTCCGCCTGCCACAGCGCTTCCGGCACTGAATAGCTGACGCTGAGCTGATGCTGACGCAGTGCGTCGCCGAGCGTATGCAGCTGGCACAATTCGTCGTCGCTGAACAGCTCGCGGCGGATCTCGACGCCATCGGCACCGGCCGCTTTAATCAGCGGTAGCAGCGCTGCCTGGCCGCCCAGTTCTGCCACCTTGTGCGCGCCGTAGGCGGCCGTGACCACAATAATTTCCGCTTTCGACATCTTTCCTCCAGCCTGTCTCGCTGTGCTGCCCGCCGCACCGTTATGCGCCGGACAGCACGTTAATGTGCTGTAAAAAGCTTAATGGAACCGGTTCCAAAGGAAAGTAGCAGAGTGCGGAATTATGATCCTGCTCACGAAGTGAGCCGTGAAAAGCGGAATTAGCGCAGCGGCTGGCTGGAGCCGCGCACAATCAGTTCACCGGAGAAAACCTGCTCGCGAATCGGCTGTTCGCTGCCTTCGATACGCGCGATCACCTGCTCCAGCGCGGCATAGCCGATCTGCCAGGTGGGCTGCTTCAGCGTGGTGATGCCGACGCCGGCCAGCGCCGCCCACTCCAGTTCGTCGAAGCCCAGCAGGCCAATGCTCTCGCCCCAGCGCAGCGTCAGGCGCTGTAACGCCCGCGCCACCTGTAACGTCAGCGCACCGTTGGCCGCCATCACCGCGCAGCGTTTGCCCGGATGGCGCTGATGAAACGCCTGCAGCACCTGTTCCAGCTGTGCCGGCTGATGCAACACCACTTCGGCATTCTCTGCCACCACCTGTGGCGCGCTGCTGATGGTGTCAAAGAAGGCGGCGAGACGTTCGCGGCGGGTATTGACGCTGCCGAGCGGCTCACTGAGAAACAGCAGCGCTTCGTAGCCGTTATCCAGCAGATGCCGGGTGGCGATGCGGGCGGCCTCCGGGTTGTTGAGCCCGACCACGTCGCAGGCGAAGTCGGGAATTTTGCGGTCAATCAGCACCATCGGCAGCATCGACTGCTGCAGACGGTTGAGCACCTCTTCGTGCATCCCGACCGCATTCACCACAATGCCTTCCACCTGATAGCTGCTGAGCAGCTGCAGGTAGTGCTGTTCGAGGTCAACTTCGTTGTTGGTGTTACACATCAGCAGCGTGAAGCCGCGCGCGCGGCAGGCGGCTTCAATGCCGCTCAGTACATCCACCGAGTATGGATTGGTGATATCGGCAATGATCAGGCCTATCAGCCGGGTGCGGCCGCGTTTGAGTCCGCGCGCCATCTGGCTGGGGCGGTAGTTGAGGTCGGCAATCGCCTGTTCGATACGGGCTTTCAGATCCGGCGAAAGCAGATGAACTTCGCCATTCAGATAGCGGGAAACGCTGGTTTTACCGGTTTTTGCCGTGCGGGCAACGTCACTGATTGTGGCTCGTGGCGGCCTGGTTTTCATCACATACACCTGATTAATTGCATCAGGCGAAGACTATCACAGCGCGGCACCCGCGCAATCACTGTGCGTCAGAAGTGAGGCGCAGCATTGGCTGCCACAGCGTCTGTAACTGCGCGGGCGGCGCGCCTTCCAGCAGCTGCAGCACCATTTCGGCGACGCGTTCGCCAATCCGCTGCTGTGATGATTGCAGAATCGCGTTGACCGGTTGCGTGATAATCGAGTCGTGCGGCAGACCATCGTACACGTACAGGGGAATTGCCTGCGCGCCGCTCAGACGCCCGGCCTGCTGCAGGGCAATCGCTGCGCCTTCGCCGAGCGGGCTGCAGTCGGTGATGATGGCGTCAGGCTGGATAACGTGCGCCAGCCAGGCACAGGTTTGCTGATAGCCCGCGCGGCGCGAGGGCGGCAGCGCGGCCATCCAGCCAGCCTGCTGCGCGCATGGCGTGGCGGGCAGCGCGTCGATAAACCCCTGCCGGCGGTCAAGAATGTAGGTGCTGGGCTCGTTACCACCGAGATAAGCGATGCGCGTATAGCCCTGCTGCTGGCAGTGCTGCGCCGCCAGTAGCGTTCCGGCATGGTTATCATAATCAAACCAGGCGTAAGGCTGCGGCAGCTGACTGCGCCCCAGCGTAAGAAAGCGAAAACCCTTCTGCTGCAGGCGCTGCAATCGCACATCCTGCGGCGTGGTATGGGTGACAATCAGCGCGTCCAGCATGCCGCTGCGCAGCATGCGCAGCAAATTGCGCTGCTGATCCTGCGGTTTGTCGGGGAGCAACAGCAGATCGATCTCGTGCAGGGCAAGGTGCTGATCGAGCGTCAGCAGCATTTCACTGTAGTAGCTGTCGTTGAGTGAGGCATTGCTGACCGGAAACACCAGCCCGACCGCATTGGCACGGCCGGTCTTCAGGCGACGCGCGGCGGCATTCGGGCGATAACCGCGCCGGTCGGCTTCCTCTTCGATGCGTTTGCGGGTAGCAGCGGCGACATCATCAAACCCATTCAGCGCGCGGCTCACGGTGGTCACAGAGAGGCCAAGGGCGGAGGCGATAGCTTTGAGTGACATGATGGCATTCCACTGATCAAATTTTGATCACGCTAGCATAAACTCATCGCTGGCTCTATCGTCCGGCGACGTTTACGCTTATCTGCTGCTTTGCGCGTCAATAAGCGCGTAAAAACACGTCAAAAGCCGGCCTGCAGCGGCAGACCGGCCTGTGCCTTAGCCCAGCGGACTCAGGGTAATTTCGACGCGACGGTTTTGTGCTTTACCGGCTTCGGTGCTGTTGCTGGCGACCGGGTTATCCGGGCCCATGCCCTGGGTGCGCAGGCGGTTCTGCGCCACGCCCTGCACGATCAGCGCGCTGGCGACGCTTTCTGCACGCTGCTGCGACAGGCGCATGTTCAGCGCGCGCGTGCCGGTGCTGTCGGTAAAGCCGACCACATTGAAGGCGGTTTTCGGATACTCTTTCAGCACCATCGCCACGCCGGTCAGCGTATTTGCGCCGGCCGGTTTCAGGTTGGCGCTGCTCGAGTCAAAGGTCACGTTGTTCGGCATGTTCAGCACGATGTTATCGCCCTGACGCGTTACGCTGACGCCGGTGCCGCGCATCTTGTCGCGCAGTTTGGCTTCCTGCACATCCATGTAATAGCCGACGCCGCCGCCCAGTGCCGCACCGGACGCTGCGCCAATGAGCGCACCTTTACCGCGATCTTTCTTCGACGAAGAGAGCACGCCCACGCCAGCGCCCAGCACCGCGCCCAGACCCGCGCCGATGCCCGATTTCCCGGCCTGCGATTCGCCGGTATAAGGATTGGTGGTACAACCCGACAGCGCCACGCTGCCGCTCATTAACAAGGCCAGCGCCAGTACACGCTTTTTCATGAAAAAGTCCCTCATACGGAAACGGGGAAAATGCCCCAAAACGGCACTATTATGCCGTTCAATGATGGGGAAATTCGTGAGGCGCAGTCTTAATTTGTAAACTTTTGCCTTAAAGATTATCGGGATGGCAGAAACAGCTGGTTTGATGATCGTTTATCAGCCCGCAGGCCTGTAAAAAAGAGTGGCAGGTTGTAGGCCCGACGAATTTAAAACCACGCTTCTTAAGCGCTTTAGACAGCGCAATGGCCGGTTCGGAGGTGGTGGGCGCCAGTTTATAATCCGCATAACGGTGCAAAATCGGCTGGTTATCGACAAATGACCAGATAAAGCGGGAAAAGTCTTCGCCGGTGGCCTCCAGCGCCAGCAGCGCTTTGGCATTATTGATGATGGCTTCCAGCTTGCCGCGATGGCGGATCAAACCGCTGTTCTGCAGCAGGCGCAGCAGATCGGCCTCATCCATCAGCGCCACCGCCTGCGGATCAAAATCATGAAACGCCTGGCGGTAGTTCTCGCGCTTTTTCAGCACGGTGATCCATGACAGGCCAGCCTGTTGCCCCTCCAGACACAGCATCTCAAATAAGGCGCGCTTATCGGTCTGCGGCACGCCCCATTCCGTGTCGTGGTACGCCAGATAAAGCGCATCCTGTGTTACCCAGCCACATCGCTGCATTGCATCACTCCCTAAGCATGAGGAAAAAGCGGTCAGTCGCTTGACGTTTGAAAGAATCGATTAATAGTTAATCAATGGGTGCCGATAATAACGCCATGGACGTTCGCGCTGCAACCGGGTGAACGCTTCAGGATCATCATCAATTTCAAGGCCAACCCGATCCCTTCCGGCTCGTCAGGAGTCTTTCATGTGGCAGAACAGTCAGCGGACCGGCCAGCGTCTCCTTGCGCTGGCCTTTAGCGGTGGGTGGCTACTGGTGGCGGCCCTGCCGGCGCACGCCTGGGATCAGGCCAGCGAGAGCAGCGCGCCGGATTACAATGCGATACTTGCCGAAAAAATTTCCAGTAATCATCTGATGCTGACAGAAAACCGCGACAGCGATCTGCTTGATGCCGCGCTCAATCCGCCCGGCGGCGGCATGGCGCTGCATAGCGAAACGGCCAGCGTCGGCAACTCGCCGCTGGTGAACCGCTACTCGGCAGGCTGGAACCTGCCAATGAATGACCGCCTGCGCACCGGTCCGGTGGCGCAGTTTGCCGTCGATGATTCCACTCTCAGCTGCGCCGCCTGCGCGCCGGTTGATCGTAATAACGCCGAACACATCGCTTCACTGGGCTGGCGCGTGGATTCCAGTTTTGGCTGGATATCGCCGTGGGCACAGGTGAGTTACAGCCATCAGCTCAGCTTCGACGGCACGGCCGCGCCACGCGATCGGCCGGAAGAGATGAATCGGGAAACGAACTGGATGGATGTCAGCGTCGGTGCCCGTCTGCCGCTCGGCCAGAACATGGCGGCGTTCGCCTCCTTCGCCCAGACCGGCGCGGTTAGCAGCGGCGAACAGTTCATTTACAACCTCGGCGTCAGCGCCAGCTTCTGAAGCGGCATGAAATGAGAAGTGGTGCCAGCCAGCGGAAATATAATAAGCGCGCTAATTATTTTCTGATTTGGTATCACAATGCGCGAAAACATTATTCTTATTAGCCGCGAACTGGCGGCCTTTATCATCAGTGGATTGGTGCTGGTCTTTTGTATGGCGATGGTCTACATCGACGTCAACTGGATGAACGATGCACTGCACGAAACCTCTTTCACCGAAGCGACACAGGAGCTGATGCTGGCGGCCATTGCCGCACTGTTCTTCTTCGCCGCCTGGCAGCGACCGCAGCAGCGCAGCGCGCTGATTCTGGTCGGTGGCTTCTTCAGCTGCATGCTGATTCGTGAAATGGATTTTCTGTTCGACGTGGTGCAACACGGCGCATGGCTGTGGTTTGCGCTGGCAACGACCGCGGCCTCGCTGGCGATGGCGCTGCGTCAGCCGCGGCAAATCCTGCCGGGCCTGGCGGCACTGCTGCAGCATCGCAGCTGGCAAATGATGGCCGCCGGGCTGCTGGCGGTGCTGGTGTTCTCGCGGCTGTTTGGCATGCATGAGCTGTGGCAGCAACTGATGCTGGATGGCTATAACCGCGTGGTAAAGAACATGGCGGAAGAGGGCAGCGAGCTGTTTGGCTACAGCCTGTGTCTGGTGGCATCGCTGCGCTATCTGTGGCAAACCCGCCCGGCGCTGGCAGCAGCACGCGCCAGCCGTCGCGTGGTCAGCATTGAGGCGGCTGAAGCGCACTTCGCCTCGCGCTAAATCCGCGCGGTTTTATGGCGATCCCCGGTGCTAAAACAGGTACACTGACCGCTTAGCACCGGGTCGCCGGTGCACCGGATGAGTCAACGTCAGGTTTCTTCATGTCAGTCAAAATCTTATCTTCAACGCTGGTGGGGCTGGACGGCTTTTGCCACGATCCCCTCACCACGCTGCAGCAGGCCGATAACGGCACGCTGGCGGTGCTGCACAACAATGTTCCGGCGTTTTACGCGATCACGCCGCAGCGCCTCGCGCACCTGCTGGCGCTGGAAGCGGCGGCGCAGCAGCCGAATGATGTCACGCTGGACGACAGCCTGTTTCACAGCGACGCCGCGCCGATCGCCGTGCCGGTGGGCAAGTTCGCCATGTATCCGGGCTGGCAGCCGGACAGCGACTTCCAGCGCCAGGCGGCGATTTGGGGCGTGGCGCTGAGCGAGCCGGTGACCGCCGCAGAGCTGGCGGCTTTTGTCGCTTACTGGCAGGCAGAGGGCCGGCTGTTTCACCATGTACAGTGGCAGCAGAAACTGGCGCGCAGCGTGCAGATGAACCGTGCCGCCAACGGCGGTCAGCCAAAGCGCGATATCACCCAGATCAGCAATACTGATTATGATATTCCCGATGGATTCCGAGGTGAGTAATGAAAACGCCGAACGATCTTTTCAGTCGCCTGAAAAAAATCATGCCCGCGGATGTGCAGCCAAAGTTTAAAAACGGCGCCGAGCTGCTGGCGTGGAATCAGGAGCAGGGCCGGCTGCGCTCAGAAGCGATTGTGCGCGAAAACCGCGCCATGAAGATGCAGCGCATCATGGGCCGCTCCGGCATTCGTGAGTTGCACATGAACTGCTCGTTCGACAACTACCGCGTCGAAAATGACGGCCAGCGCAAGGCGCTCAGTCTGGCGCGTGAATACGCCGCCGGCTTTGAGAACAGCATCGCCAGCTTCGTGTTTTCTGGTCGTCCCGGCACCGGCAAAAACCATCTGGCGGCGGCGATTGGTAACGATCTGATTCTGCGCGGTAAAAGCGTGCTGATTGTCACGGTGGCCGATCTGATGTCGAGCATGAAAGGCACCTTCAGCGGCGGCAGCGACCTGACCGAAGAGCGGCTGCTGCAGGATCTCAGCCATGTCGATCTGCTGGTGATCGATGAGATCGGCATGCAGAGCGAATCGCGCTACGAGAAAGTGATCATCAATCAGATTGTTGATCGCCGTTCGTCGTCAAAGCGGCCGACCGGCATGCTCTCCAACCTCGATCCGGCCGGCATGAATACGCTGCTTGGCGAACGGGTGATGGATCGCATGCGCCTCGGTAATAGCCTGTGGGTGCGTTTTGACTGGGAAAGTTACCGCAGCCGCGTGCGCGGCGACGAGTACTGATACGCGGTAGAAGCGGTAAAAACCCGGTTTTACCGGCGATTAACCGCCGGTGCGGGCTGCTAAACTTACACCTATTACTCTTTGTCAGGTGAGGGTGCGATGAAAGCAGCCGGGAAAGGACCAGCGGTACTTCGACTGAACAACCTCAAGCGGGTGATGACGCAGCTGCGTACCACCCGCATCACTTCCCGCCAGGATCTGGCGCTGGCGCTCGACCTGAGCAAAAACACCGTTTCCCTGATTATCGATGACCTGCTGGCGCAGGGGCTGATTCACGAGCTCGGCCCGGTTAGCGTGGCGGCGGCCGGCCGGCCCAAAATTGAGATCGAACTGCGCGCCGGCCAGCTGAAAAGCGCGGGCATCATGGTGGAGCGCCAGGCGATTCACTGGCGCGTGTGCGACTACTTTTCGCGCGTGGTGGCCGAGCAAACCTGGCGCACCGAAACGGCCGATGCCGACGGGCTGCTGCACGAGCTGACGGAAGTGTGTCAGACGCTGCGCGCGGCGCATCCGGCGCTGCTGGGCGTGGCCATCGGTTTTCCCGGCATCATTGATTCTCAGCGCGGGCGGGTGCACTTTTCTGCGCCGCTCGGCTGGCAGGATGTCGATGTGCTGACGCCGCTGCGGCGCGGCGTTGAGCTGCCGCTGCGCATCATGAATAACGTCAAAGCGGCCGCGCTGCTGGCGGTGCAGCAGCTGGAGCTCAATAAAGCGCAAAGCCACTTCTATCTGCGCATCGCCGACGGCGTGGGCGGCGCGCTGGTGGAGCGCGGCGAGGTGTTCAGCGGCAGCAGCTGGACCGCCGGTGAGATTGGCCATCTGAGCGTGCAGCCCAACGGCGCGCGCTGCAGCTGCGGGCGACAGGGTTGTCTGGAGACGCTGGTGAGCCTGCCGGCGATCCAGCAGCAGCTGGCCCGGCGTAAGCCCGGCTTACGCTGGCAGTCTGGCGACAGCGAACCGGAGATCGTGTATGAGCTGATGACGCAGACCGGCCGCTATCTCGGCCATGCGCTGAGTCAGGTGATGCAACTGGTCAATCCGGCCAGCATCATCATTGACGGCCCGTGGAATGCGCAACCGGCGTTTGTGCAGGCGGTACAGCAGGCGGCACAGGCCGGCACGCTGGCGTTTACCTTTGCCCATACCGCGCTGCACTTTCTGCCGCAGCGCATCGATCCGGCCAACGGTCTGGCGCTGGCGGTGATTGAGCACTATGAACGACCGGTATGACCGGCGGAGCAGCGTTTCTTTTTTGACTCGCCAGCGGGCATAATACGTTGATTGACAGGCTCTCTTTGCGGACCGCGCAATGAAAACGCAGCGCATCACTCTGGACGATATTGCGACTCTCGCAGGGGTCACCAAGATGACGGTGAGCCGCTATCTGCGCACGCCGGAAAAGGTGAAGGCGGAAACGGCGGCGAAAATCGCCAGCGTCATGGCCGAAATCGGCTACGTCGCCGAACAGGAAAACACCGCAGCGTCGCGGCACAATCCGCCGCGCATCGGCGTACTGATCCCCTCATTCAATAATCAAATCTTTGCCGATCTGCTGGCCGGTATCGAATCGGTCACCAGCGCCCACGGCTATCAGACGCTGGTGGTCAACTACGACTACAATCCGCAGCGCGAAGAAGAGCAGATTGCCACGGTGCTGGCTTTTAACGTGCAGGGATTGATCCTGACCGAGTCGGTGCACACCGTGCGTGCGGAAAAGTATATCAACGCGGCCACTATTCCGGTCGCCGAAGTGATGGGACTAAGCGAGACGCGCGGGCGCATTAACGTCGGCTTTGATAATTACCGTGCCGGCTACGACATGACCGCGATGCTGCTGGCCAGCGGTAAACAGCGGGTGATTTATTTTGGCTCGATGTCCGACCGCCGTGACCAGCAGCGCTATGCCGGCTATTGCGATGCCGTGGCGGCGGCCGGATTGCCGGCCGGACGCATCGTACCGAACAAAGTCTCTTCGGTGTCAATTGGCACCGGCATGATGACGCTGGCGCGCCAGCTCTATCCGCAGATGGATGCCATTCTCTGTACCAACGATGATCTGGCGGTCGGCGTGCTGCAGGAGTGTCAGGCGGCAGGCATTGCAGTGCCGCAGGCGCTGGCGATTGCCGGATTCCACGGACTGGAGATTGGTCAGGCGACAACGCCGCGGCTGGCCAGTGTGATTACCCCGCGCTTCGAGATGGGCAAAGTGGCAACGGAAATTGTGCTGAAGAAGATTAACCAGCAGCCCACCATTGAACAGGTGGATTTGCATTATCAGCTGTCGATGGGCGCCACCATTTGATCGGTGGCGCTCTGGTGCAGGCGCGGCGTGCGCCTGCATGATTAACGCTTAGTCGCGTGCAGCGGTGGGCGGCACAATCGACGGCTGAGCGTGATGGGTGCGCTTCAGGAAACGGCTCTCCAGCAAATTCCACGAGGTGTAAGCCAGCGCCAGCGTCATCACAATCGTCAGCCCCAGGCCAGCAAACGCGTTGGCATCGAACACACCGAAATGCTGCAGCACCTGAATAATCGGCCAGTGATAGAGGTACATGCCGTAAGAGAGATCGCCGTACTGGCTGATTTTAATCTCTTTACACAGGCTGGTGCAGAACAGAATCACTACCGCCGAAAACGCCACCGGCTCAACGATAAACGCGTAATCCGTGCTCTTGAACAGCAGGAACACCACCAGCGACACAATGGTGATCTCTTTCAGGCGGTCAAAGGTTGGCTGATGCACCGCCAGCAGGCTGCCAAAGAAGAAGTAGGACGACAGCGCAATAAACTGCTTGGCCAGCGTATCGGCTTTCGGCCCGCTGTACAGCGCGGTGAAGTAGAAGTACCAGGCGCAGGAGATAATAAAAATCACGCTCCACACTTTCAGCGGGCTTCGTTTCAGCAACGGCACGATAAAGGGCAGCAACACGTAGAGCGTCAGCTCGGCTTTGATGGTCCACAGTGAACCATCCAGCGGCTGATTGGGGTTGTTGGTAAACACGCCCGGCAGCGACGGCTGAATAAAGTTAAGAAACGAGAAGTTGGCGACCAGATATTTAAGGGTTTCTTTATTTTTCAGGAAATCCATCAGCGGCAGGGTGGTAAGACACATGCCAATCACAAAGCACAGAATGATGACAAATATATAAGCCGGCAAGATACGTTGCGCACGCTTAATAAAATAGGACGTGAGTGATTTGCTTCTTAAGTAACTTTTTGCAATAAGAAAACCACTTATTGCGAAAAATCCTTTGACGGCAAAATCACTATTGAGAAAATGCGCCAGGAAACGGATATCGGCGTTTCTCGTCACCTCAGCGGAATGCACCAGCATTACGATAAAGGCGAGGGAAAGTCGTACGATGTCAAAATTGTTTTTTTCGTTCATGTCAGCATTCTTTCATTGAGTGACGACGTGCCAGGAAAAGCCATGAAAGACTTTGCATGGTTGCTTCGGAATATTCTTATCACAGGTGTTCTGCGTGAGCAGATGCAATCTATTAGAATTTTAATCCACATAAAAAGCAAGCAATGTTCAGGACCAGTAAAATATTCGGATTTTCCCTGGATGACGATGAGAAAGGGCTTATTAATGAAAAAACGCTAACCAGTTGGCTAGCGTTATTTCTGGACCTAACGGAACAGCTGGAAAGTGCGTGACACCTCATAGCCGACAATCGACTGCTTGCTCGATACGGTGTTGTAGTAGAGATAGTACAGCACCATCAGAATGGTGACAGCCACGGCAAGCACCTTCTTCAGCTTTCTGGTTTCCCAGATACACAGCGAAATAAGCACCGGCTCAACCTGCAGCAAATAGTTCGCCAGACGACCACCAGAAGCGTAATCCTGTAGCGCCATCCTCAGGCCACTGCCGATGGCAAAAGTGATCACCAGAATGTAATAGGTATTAAACTTTTCCGGGTCGAAATTTTTAATTTTATCGCTCAGCAACATGTAGCTGAAGATAAAGACGAAGCCGATATTCTTCAGGTTCGACAGGGTCAGAATACCCTGTTCCTGGCGAGAATCGGCATCGGCATAGCCCATGGCCCTGTCGCCCAGCGCACCGAGGTGGCTGGAGAGCGCGGCGATCAGCGCTGAACTGCCGAGAAACGCCAGCGGCAGGCTGGCGACCACGATAGCAATCGGGATGTATTTGTTTTTACGCACAATCATCGCCAGCGGAATCAGCAGCGCGACAATCGCGGTGGCGTGGCTGATAAACGACAGGATGAAGGTGGTGATCATGCCAGACTTGCTGCGCCGCGACATGTGCCAGACGAAACCCATTAAAAACGCCGAACATAAACCGAAGCGAATCTGGTTCATGTCTTTGTTGATAAACAGGTGCGCAGAGTAGACGGCGAGGGCCACCAGCGGCAGCGGTGTCAGCTTACGGAAGTAGTGCGCGTTGACACCAACAGCGATGACCGCGAAGACAAAGATGAAAATGTCCGGATTAGCGGTAAAGATACGTGTCGCGCCGGCAATGGCGTAAATGGCTGGTTCATAACGGAATTCCACGACAGCACGCCAGAAACCTTCGATAATAATTTTATCGATAAACTGGGCATAGAAGTCGCGATACTGGAAGTCATCAAGGCCGGTTCCCAGGCCACGAATACCGCCAAAAGTAAAAAGTACTACAACGGCAACAAAATAAAGCCACGTCCTGATTTGCGCTGTGTTTTCATTTTTACTTAACATGATTTCGACAATAGCGACGAAAGTCAGGCTAAGACTT
>NZ_JASEWO010000174.1:0-9169 GCF_030024295.1 Pantoea sp. Pa-EAmG | reverse complement strand
AACAGATGCGTAACCTGGTGGTGCAGCATAAATATCAGCGATTGTTATGGGAACGTTATTATCGCTCGCGGCTGATTCAGGACTATATCAGCGGGATGACGGACAATTACGCCTGGGATGAGTATCGTCGGTTGATGGCGGTGGAATAAGCGCAGTTTTGTAAAGACGAAGAATAAATTTTTACCTTTGCCCAATACTTTATCAGGAACTTCGCGCTAAAAACTTAATCTCACCATCACGACCACAGCAATGGTCTGCACGTTAATTTCAGAGAGACACAGACGAATGAAAAAAAGCACATTAATGTTAAGTGCGCTGGCGCTTAGTCTGGGCATGGCGTTAAGCCCTGTCAGTGTTTTCGCGGCGGAGACAGCGTCTTCCTCCAGTCAGCAACTGCCCAGCCTGGCACCCATGCTGGAAAAAGTGATGCCTTCCGTGGTCAGTATCAGCGTGGAAGGCAGCACCACGGTGAAAACCCCGCGCATGCCGCAGCAGTTCCAGCAATTCTTTGGCGATAATTCCCCGTTCTGTCAGGACGGATCGCCGTTCCAGGGTTCACCCATGTGCCAGGGCGGCGGCGGTGACGGTAGCGACGATGGCGCCAACGCGCAGAAGCAGCAGTTCCGCGCACTCGGTTCCGGCGTAATCATCAACGCCGACAAAGGCTATGTGGTTACCAACAACCACGTAGTAGATAACGCCACCAAAATTCAGGTACAGCTGAGCGATGGCCGTCGCTACGATGCTAAGGTCATCGGCAAAGATCCGCAGTCTGACATCGCGCTGATTCAGCTGCAGGATGCGAAAAACCTGACGGCAATTAAGATCGCAGACTCCGACAATCTGCGCGTCGGTGATTACACCGTGGCCATCGGTAACCCGTACGGCCTGGGCGAAACGGTCACGTCCGGCATCGTCTCAGCGCTGGGGCGCAGCGGCCTTAACGTCGAAAATTACGAAAACTTTATCCAGACCGATGCCGCCATCAACCGCGGCAACTCCGGCGGTGCGCTGGTTAACCTGAACGGCGAGCTGATCGGTATTAACACCGCGATCCTCGCACCGGACGGCGGCAACATCGGTATCGGCTTTGCCATCCCGAGTTCCATGGTGAAAAACCTGACCGCGCAGATGGTGGAGTATGGCCAGGTGAAACGCGGCGAGCTGGGCATTATGGGCACCGAGCTCAACTCCGAGCTGGCTAAAGCGATGAAAGTGGATGCGCAGCGTGGCGCCTTTGTCAGCCAGGTGCTGCCAAACTCCGCGGCGGCGAAAGCCGGTGTGAAAGCGGGCGATGTGGTGGTTTCCATGAACGGTAAAGCGCTGACCAGCTTTGCGGCGCTGCGTGCAGAAGTCGGCTCGCTGCCGGTCGGCACCAAACTGCAGCTGGGTCTGCTGCGCGATGGCAAACCGCTCAACGTGACGGTTGAGCTGCAGCAGAGCTCACAGGATAAAGTGCAGTCCGCGACGATTTACACCGGCATTGAAGGCGCCGATCTCAGCAACGTCGACAGCAATGGCCAGAAGGGCGTGCGCGTTGACAGCGTGAAAGCCGGCAGCGCTGCGGCACGTATCGGCCTGAAGAAAGGCGATGTGATCCTCGGTGTGAACCAGCAGGCGGTAAGCAACCTTGGCGAGCTGCGTAAAATCCTCGACACCAAACCGTCGGTGCTGGCGCTCAACGTCAAGCGCGGCGACAGCAGCCTCTATCTGCTGATGCAGTAATCCTTTTATTGGTCTCTCAGGCGAGCTTCGGCTCGCCTTTTTTATTGCCTGTATGCTGCTGCGCCCCAGTCATCTGTGCCTTCCCAGTGTGACCGCTGCCGCAATTCCGGTAATCGCCCTGCGGCTATGTGCAGTTGCACAATGCCAGGGGCAATCGGGATGCGTATTCTGTCGGTTCGTCCCGAATTCTGGAGTGTTTGATGGCCACCTATCATCTTGATGCGCGACTGGCTCAGGATATCGTTGCCCGCACCATGAAAATTATCGATAGCAATGTCAATGTGATGGATGCGCGCGGCCGCATTATTGGCAGTGGCGATCGCGAGCGTATTGGCGAATTGCACGAGGGCGCGCTGCTGGTGCTGTCACAGGGCAGGGTGGTTGATATTGACGAAGCGGTGGCTAAACACCTGCACGGCGTGCGGCCGGGCATCAATTTGCCGCTGCGCATTGATGGCGACATCGTCGGCGTGATTGGCCTCACCGGCCAGCCCAGCACGTTACGCCACTACGGCGAGCTGGTGTGCATGACGGCAGAGATGATGCTGGAACAGGCGCGCCTGCTGCATATGCTGGCGCAGGACAGCCGCCTGCGCGAGGAGCTGGTGCTGAACCTGATCCGCAGCGATACGCTGTCGCCGGCGCTGAACGAATGGGCGCAGCGACTGGGCATCGATCTCAATCAGCCGCGCGTGGTGGCGGTGGTGGAAGTGGACAGCGGACAGCTGGGGGTCGACAGCGCAATGTCGGAGCTGCAGCAATTACAGACGCTGCTGACCACGCCCGATCGCGACAACCTGATCGCCATTGTTTCGCTCACCGAAATGGTGGTGCTGAAGCCAGCGCTGAATGCCCATGGCCGTTACGATCAGGACGATCATCGCCGCCGCGTCGATCAACTGCTGCAGCGCATGAAAGAGAGCGGTCAGGTGCGGATGCGCATCGCGCTCGGCAATTTCTTTACCGGGCCCGGCAGCATTGCGCGCTCTTACCGCACCGCCCGCACTACCATGATGGTGGGCAAACAGCGCATGCCGCAGCAGCGGAGCTTCTTCTATCAGGATCTGGTGCTGCCAGTGCTGCTGGATAGCCTGCGCGGCGGCTGGCAGGCCAGCGAGCTGGCACGTCCGCTGGCAAAGCTGAAGAGCATGGACAATAACGGTTTGCTGCGGCGCACGCTGGTTGCGTGGTTCAGCCATAACGTGCAGCCGAGCGCCACGGCGCGCGCGCTGTTTATTCATCGCAATACGCTGGAGTACCGCCTGAACCGCATCTCGGAACTGACCGGCCTTAATCTGGCGAACTTTGACGATCGGCTGCTGCTGTATGTGGCGCTGCAGCTTGATGAGCAGGCATAAAAAAGGCCAGCAGCGGCTGGCCTGAGAAGCGGCGGGAATTAGCGACCGTTGCGGGTCAGCTGATCGAGATCGGATTCGATTTCCGCGATTTTGTTCGACACCACGTTCTCCAGATGGCGCAGATCGGCGAGGATTTTGCGCTTCAGATCCACTTCTACCTGATCGCGCTGGCAGATCTGATCCAGTTCGTCGATCACGTAACGCAGGTTAGGGCTGATTTCCTGAATCTCTTTATAACCCTGGGTGGTGTGATCGGCCACCACGGTTTTGCGCTGACGCGGGTATTTAAACTTCACGCTTTTGGCGAAGAACTCGCCCTTGTCTTTGCGGAAGTAGATTTTCAGGATGTCGTTGTTGGCTTCCTGACGCAGGCTGTAGCGGTCAATGTCTTCAGGATTGCTGATACCTAAGCTTTTCAGGTTGTCGTACATAGCGTTTATATTCCATCTAAGAGTGGGTGAGCGCGCAGGACTATCATCATCATTCGGGATGCGGCAGATACGCAGCAACCGGAACGCTTACGGCATACTTAATCAACTGTAGACACAAAAACCGGGATGAACAGTGCGCGACCGGAGTTAACTGGCGCGGATTATGAACTGTTTGAAAAATAAACGCACCTGTTAATTCGCGGCGCGAAACAGGTAATTGTCATCTGAGTGTAAACAAAAAATTACGGGCCCGAATACGGACCCGTTGGCAGGAGGCAATACCTGTGTGAAAGCTTAGTCGATGGTACGCAGCAACTCGTTGATGCCGGTTTTTGCCAGGGTTTTCGCGTCCACTTTCTTCACGATCACGGCGCAGTACAGGCTGTAGCTGCCGTCTTTTGATGGCAGATTACCTGAAACCACCACAGAACCTGCTGGTACGCGACCGTAATGCACTTCGCCGGTTTCGCGATCGTAGATTTTGGTGCTCTGACCGATGTAGACGCCCATTGAGATCACTGAACCTTCTTCGACGATCACGCCTTCAACGATTTCAGAGCGTGCACCGATGAAGCAGTTATCTTCGATGATGGTTGGGTTAGCCTGCAGTGGCTCCAGCACGCCGCCGATGCCCACGCCGCCAGACAGGTGTACGTTTTTACCGATCTGGGCACAGGAACCCACGGTTGCCCATGTATCCACCATGGTGCCTTCATCAACGTAAGCGCCGATGTTGACGTAAGAAGGCATCAGTACGGTATTACGTGCAATGAATGCGCCCTGACGCACGGCTGCTGGAGGAACGACACGGAAGCCGGCATTTTTGAAGCGAGCTTCATCCCAGTTGGCAAACTTCATTGGCACTTTGTCGTAGAAACGGGTTTCAGCGCCATCAATGACCTGGTTGTCATTGATGCGGAAAGACAGCAGCACTGCTTTCTTCAGCCACTGATGCGTTACCCACTCGCCGTTGATCTTTTCAGACACGCGCAGCTCACCGCTATCCAGCAGGCCAATCACCTGTTCGATGGCTTCACGGGTCGCGCTGTCTACGCTGGCAGGCGTGATGTCGGCGCGGCGCTCAAAGGCAGATTCGATAACGCTCTGTAACTGTTGCATATTTAATTCCTGAGTCTGTCATTGCGGATGCACGCCAGCTGGCGTGCAGAGTAAAATTATCGGGCAAACATCCTTCATGCTGCAGAACGGTGGCGCGCCTATCGGAGCGAGATCCACGGATGGGCCGGGTCACCAGGCCAATGCATCGGCAACGTGAAGAATGGAAGCCGGGTCACATTTTATCGTTTGGATTAAGTACCTCTGTCAACCGTTGTTGCAGCACGGAGCGCATTTCTCCATCCAGCGCACGTCGTTCGCTGTTGGCAAGGATGAACAAATCCTCCACCCGTTCGCCGATGGTGCTGATGCGGGCGCCGTGCAGCGAAACGCCGAGGTCAGCAAACACTTCGCCGACGCGCGCCAGCAAACCCGGCTGGTCCAGCGCCACCAGCTCCAGATAGCTGCGGCGGTCGGTATGGGTGGGCAAAAAGTTGACTTCGGTATCGACGCTGAAGTGTTTCAGACGTGACGACGGCCGGCGCGTACGCGGTGGCACCCACTGCGTTTGGGTGATCGCCTGCTCCAGCGCCTGAATAATCAGCGGATGGCGATCCGCTGCCAGCGGACTGCCGTCCGGCTCCAGCACAATAAAGGTGTCCATGGCCATGCCGTCGCGGCTGGTAAAGATCTGCGCATCGTGCACGCTCAGATTACGGCGGTCGAGCTCTCCGGCTACGGCGGCAAACAGGTAAGGGCGATCCGGGCTCCAGATGAAGATCTCGGTGCCGCCGCGCGTGGCTTGCGGGCTTACCAGCACCAGCGGTTTGCTGAGGTCATGGTTGATCAGATGCCGCGCGTGCCACGCCAGCTGGTTGGGCGTATGGCGCAGGAAGTAGTCGGCGCGGCAGCGGCTCCAGATATGGTGCAGGCGCTCTTCATTGAGATTTTCCATGCGCAGCAGCGCCAGCGCCTGCAGCCGGTGATGACGCACGCGCTCGCGCAGATCCGGGCTGTTCTCCATACCGCGGCGCAGCTGTTTTTCGGTGGCGAAGAACAGCTCACGTAGCAGGCTCTGTTTCCAGCTGTTCCACAGGCTTTCATTGGTGGCGCAGATGTCGGCAACCGTCAGGCAGGCCAGATAGCGCAGCCGGTTTTCATTTTGCATCACTTCAGCAAACTGCTGAATCACCGTGGGGTCCTGAATGTCGCGACGCTGAGCAGTCACCGACATCAGCAGGTGATGACGCACCAGCCACGCCACCAGCTGCATTTCGCGCGAATTGAAGCCGTGCAGCTCAGCAAAGTCCAGCGCGTCCTGCGCGCCAAGAATCGAGTGGTCGCCGCCGCGCCCTTTGGCGATATCGTGCAGCAGCGCGGCCATCAGCAGCAGCTCCGGCTGCGGCAGGCGCGGCCACAGCTCGACGCACAGCGGGTGCATCGGGCGCGTGGCTTCGTCGGCAAAACTTTCCAGCTTCTGCAACACGCGGATGGTGTGCTCATCCACGGTGTAGGCGTGGAACAGGTCGAACTGCATCTGGCCGACAATGTTGCCCCACAGCGGCGTATAAGCCCACAGTACGCTGTGGCGATGCATCGGCAACAGCGCCCGCTTTACCGCGCCAGGGTGGCGCAGAATCGCCATAAAAGTGCGGCGCGCTTCGGGGATCTGACACAGCGGCTGTTGCAGATGACGGCGGGCGTAGCGCAGCTGGCGCAGCGTGGTGGAATAGATGCCGGTGATGGTTTCGTTACGCACCATCACGTAAAACATGCGCAGAATCGCCTGCGGCTCGCGCTCAAACAGCGTGGGATCGCGCAGGTCGATCAGATTACCGCGCAGCTGAAAATCCTCATCGATGCTGCGCGGCTTCTCGGTGGTCGACAGCGCCAGAATGGCTTCGTCAAACAGCTGAAGCAGCATCTGGTTCAGCTCGCCGATACGGCGCGTGACGCGATAGAAATCTTTCATCATGCGCTCAACCGGCTCATTGCCTTCGCCGCCATAGTTGAGGCGCTGTGCCACGTTGAGCTGGCGATCGAACAGTAGGCGGTTATCGTAGCGCGGCAGCGTCAGGTGCAGCGCGAAACGGATGCGCCAGAGAAATTCCTGGCACTCATTGATTTCATTGCGTTCGGCTTCAGTGAGAAAGCCAAAGCCGACCATCTCATCCATGGTGGTGGCGCCAAAGTGGCGGCGCGCGACCCACTGCAGAGTATGAATGTCGCGCAGCCCGCCCGGGCTGCTTTTGATATCCGGTTCGAGGTTGTAGCTGGTGCCGTGATAGCGCTGATGGCGTTCCAGCTGCTCCTCAATTTTGGCGGCGAAGAAGCGTGACGACGGCCAGAAACCGTCGCTGAAGATATTCTTTTGCAGTTCGAGAAACAGCGCCACGTCGCCGGTCAGCATGCGCGACTCAATCAGGTTGGTGGCGACGGTGAGATCCGACAAGCCCTCCAGCAGACACTCTTCCAGCGTGCGTACGCTGTGGCCGACCTCCAGCTTGAGATCCCACATCAGCGTCAGCAGTTCTGACGTGCGCTGCGCGGCAGCTTCGTCCAGTGGCTGACGGCTCAGGATCAGCACGTCGATGTCCGACAGCGGATGCAGCTCGCCGCGGCCATAGCCGCCCACCGCCACCAGCGCGATCTCTTTCATCTGGTCAAAGCCAAACAGCCGCCACAGCCGGCGCAGCAGGCGATCGATAAACAGCGTGCGCGCATCAATCAGCGATTCGATATCGCTGCCTGCGTCAAAAGCGCTGCCCAGATGCTGCTGGAACTGTTCAAGATACTGTTTGAGTTTGTCGCGCGTCAGCGCGTCGTCTGGCCAGCTGGCGGGGGAATCGGTCAGGCCTTTGTGTACTGCTTCGGTCACGCTACCACTCATCAACATGCCTCTTCTGCGCCATAAAAAGCGGGCTTAACGCCGTGATGCCGTTCAGTTAGCCACCGTCCGTGACATCACCGCAGTAGCGGCGCGGGTTAACGCGCAACTGATGGCGCCGCTACGGGAGGTGCAGGGATGGGTGAACCTAAACTGACAGGCGTTCGTTTTGAGCCGGCCTGTTATCCTGATGACGAGCGTTACGCGTTGTTTTCCAGCACCGCTGGAATAGTGTCGTCGGCGCGCAGCGTCAGGATCTCACAGCCGTTTTCCGTCACCACAATAGTATGCTCATACTGTGCGGACAAGCTGCGATCTTTGGTTTTCACCGTCCAGCCATCTTTCATGGTGCGGATGCGATAATCACCGGCGTTTACCATCGGTTCGACGGTAAACGTCATGCCAGCCTGCAGCACCACACCGCTGTCGTCGGCATCGTAATGCAGCACCTGCGGCTCTTCATGGAAACCTTTACCGATGCCGTGTCCGCAATACTCGCGCACCACGGAAAAATCCTGTGCTTCCACGTATTTCTGAATCGCCCGGCCCAGTTCACGCAGGCGAATGCCCGGCTTCACCAGACGCAGCGCAATGTACAGGCTCTCCTGCGTAACCCGGCACAGGCGCTCACCCTGAATCGTCGGTTTGCCGACGATGAACATCTTTGACGTATCGCCATGGTACTCATCTTTGATCACCGTGACGTCGACGTTAACGATATCCCCGTCTTTCAGCACGCGATCGTCGCTGGGAATACCGTGACATACCACTTCGTTGACCGAAATACACACCGATTTCGGGAAGCCGTGGTAGCCGAGACAGGCTGAAATGGCCTGCTGCTTTTCGGTGATGTGCTGGTGGCACAGACGGTCAAGCTCGCCGGTGGTGACGCCTGGCACGACGTGTGGAGCAATCATCTCCAGCACTTCGGCAGCCAGACGGCCCGCCACGCGCATTTTTTCGATTTCTTCTGGGGTTTTGATTGAAATGGCCATTAAATAATCCGCAATCGCCGAAATTTTCGACAATAATGAGTTCTGTGGCAGTCATGTTAGCAGCCAGCAATTAGGCTGCCAAATCGTGATCGTTCACGCCTGTCGCCGCGAACTTCTGTTGGCGTATTCCTGCGCATTATGGTATAAAGCGCGCCGACGATTCTCTGTCACCTTCGTGGTTGGCGAGAAACGCATAAAACTCACTTTGTGTACTAAAACACACATGTATCGACACATACGCCGGGGTGCCTTGAAAGAGGTCGGTTGTATGGGATACATGGAGGCCCAACCCCAATCATACTTTAGAGGTAATCATGGCAACTGTTTCAATGCGCGACATGCTCAAGGCTGGTGTTCACTTTGGTCACCAGACCCGTTACTGGAACCCGAAAATGAAGCCTTTCATCTTCGGCGCACGTAACAAAGTTCACATCATCAACCTTGAGAAAACTGTACCAATGTTCAACGAAGCCCTGGCTGAGCTGAACAAGATCTCTTCCCGTAAAGGTAAGATTCTGTTTGTTGGTACCAAGCGCGCTGCTGCCGAAGCGGTAAAAGAGTCTGCACTGAGCTGCGACCAGTTCTTCGTTAACCACCGCTGGCTGGGTGGTATGCTGACCAACTGGAAAACCGTTCGTCAGTCAATCAAACGCCTGAAAGATCTGGAAACTCAGTCTCAGGACGGTACTTTCGACAAACTGACCAAGAAAGAAGCAC
>NZ_JASEWO010000373.1:0-955 GCF_030024295.1 Pantoea sp. Pa-EAmG | reverse complement strand
AGCCAGACCCATTTTTTCCTGGTCAGCTTTGGTTTTCGGCTCAACGGCGATAGAAATTACCGGCTCAGGGAATTCCATACGCTCCAGAATGATCGGGTTAGATGGATCACACAGGGTATCACCGGTGATCACGTCTTTCAGACCGATTGCTGCAGCGATGTCGCCTGCGCGAACTTCGCTGATCTCTTCACGTTTGTTAGCGTGCATCTGAACGATACGACCGAAACGCTCACGTGCAGATTTCACGGAGTTCAGTACGGTATCGCCCGAGTTAACCACACCCGAGTAAACGCGGAAGAAGGTCAGGTTACCTACGAACGGGTCGTTGGCAATTTTGAACGCCAGCGCAGAGAACGGCTCGTCGTCAGTTGCGTGACGCTCAGCCGGGGTATCTTTACCGTCGTCCAGGATACCGTTGATCGCCGGAACGTCAGTTGGTGCTGGCAGATATTCAACGACTGCATCCAGCATCGCCTGAACACCTTTGTTCTTAAATGCAGAACCACAGGTCACGAGGATGATCTCGTTGTTCAGTACGCGCTTACGCAGAGCAGATTTGATCTCTTCTTCAGACAGTTCTTCACCGCTAAAGAATTTCTCCATCAGCTCTTCAGAAGCTTCAGCAGCTGCTTCAATCAGCTTGCCACGCCACTCTTCAGCCAGTTCCTGCAACTCAGCACGGATATCTTCGTAAACGAAGGTAGTGCCCTGATCGGCGTCGTTCCAGTTGATCTCTTTCATCTTGATCAGGTCAACAACACCGGTGAAGTTCTCTTCTGCGCCGATAGCCAGCTGCAGTGGAACCGGAGTTGCGCCCAGACGTGATTCGATCTGACCAACTACTTTCAGGAAGTTCGCACCCATACGGTCCATTTTGTTAACGAACGCGATACGTGGAACGTTATATTTGTTTGCCTGACGCCATACGGTTTCAGACTGCGGCTGCACGCCACCT
>NZ_JASEWO010000372.1:0-959 GCF_030024295.1 Pantoea sp. Pa-EAmG | reverse complement strand
CGGGGATCGTCTGGAGCGACGGCACCGCGATAACCGCTGAAGATATCGTCTGGAGCTGGCAGCGCCTGGTTGATCCGAAAACGGCGTCACCCTATGCAAGCTATCCCGGCAATATGCATATCGTGAATGGCGCGGATATTGCCCAGGGCAAAAAAGCGCCGGATACGCTCGGCGTTAAGGCCCTCAACGACACCACGCTGGAAGTGACGCTCACGCAGCCCAACGCGGCCTTCCTCGCGATGCTGGCGCACCCGTCGCTGGTGCCGGTGGATAAAGTCCTGATCGGTCGTTTCGGTGAGAAGTGGACCAAGCCAGAACATTTTGTCAGCAGCGGCGCGTATAAGCTGTCGCAGTGGGTGGTCAACGAGCGCATCGTGGCCGAGCGTAACCCGCGCTATTGGGACAACCCGCATACCGTTATCAATAAAGTCACGTATCTGCCCGTGACGTCTGAAGCATCGGACGTGAACCGCTACAAGGCGGGGGAAATCGACATCGTTTACACGGTGCCGATCAACCAGTTTGCCCAGCTCAGGAAAACGCTCGGCCGCGAGCTGGACGTCTCCCCGCAGCTTGCGACCTACTACTATGAGTTCAACACCACCCGGCCGCCGTTCAACGACGTCCGGGTGCGCAAGGCGCTGAACATGGCGCTGGATAAAGACATCATCGCCGAGAAAGTGCTGGGGCAGGGGCAGCGCCCGGCATGGCTGATTAGCCAGCCGGACATCGGCGGCGTGAAGCTGCACAACCCGGACTACGCCAGCTGGCCGATGGACAAGCGCATTGCCGAGGCGAAAAAGCTGCTGGCCGAAGCCGGTTATAGCCCCGACCATCCGCTCAGCTTTAATCTGCTGTACAACACCTCGGAATCGCACCAGCGTATCGCCATCGCCGCCAGCTCTATGTGGAAGAAAAATCTCGGCGTGGAGGCGAAGCTGCAAAATCAGGAGTGGAAA
>NZ_JASEWO010000173.1:0-9258 GCF_030024295.1 Pantoea sp. Pa-EAmG | reverse complement strand
AGCACACACTCTTGTCGAGCCGCCCTCGGCCTTTTTCCACACACCGGATTGGCAGTGATGTCAGGATGAATTGTGGTATCGTCCCCCCCTTTTGGGGGGGTATATGGCAGTCAGACAACGCATAAGAAAAATGGCCTTATCAAAGGCGCTCGATAAATACTGTCGCGTTGTGTCCGTGCACAAGCGGGGACACCTGCAGGAGTTTTATCGCATCAATGTGCTGAAACGCTCAGCGCTGGCCGAAAAGAACATGGATGAAATCACTTCCGTCGACATTGCCACCTACCGGGACGGGAGGCTGGCAACGATCAGCGACAGGACAGGCCGCACGGTTAGCGCCAATACGGTACGGCTGGAGATGGCGCTGCTCTCGGCGCTGTATAATCTGGCGCGTATCGAGTGGGGCACCTGCACGCATAATCCGGTTGAGCACGTTCGCAAGCCGCAGGCCTCCTCCGGGCGTACGCGCCGGCTGACCTCTGTTGAGGAGCGCCGGATCCGGCGTGCGTTACGGACCCGCAATGCCGAACTGTCGGTGATTTTCACGCTCGCGCTAGAAACGGCCATGCGTCAGGGGGAGATTCTGGCATTGCGCTGGGAGCACGTGGATCTGAACCTGGGCATCGCTCACCTGCCGATGACGAAAAACGGCACCGCCCGCGACGTTCCGCTGTCGTATAAGGCCCGTCAGGCGCTACGCGAATGTACGGGCGCGCTTTCCGGTCCGGTTTTCAGCTACACCTCTAACGGTTTCAAAAGCGCCTGGCGCAGCATACTTTCCGGGCTCGAAATCGAAGACCTGCACTTCCACGATCTGCGGCATGAAGCCGTCAGCCGGCTGTTTGAGCTGGGCACGCTGAACGTAATGGAAGTGGCTGCGATTTCCGGACATAAAAGCCTGAATATGCTGAAGCGGTACACTCACCTGCGCGCCACTCAACTGGTCAGCAAGCTTGACGTCAGACGGCGTCAGGCGCAGAAGTTTGCGGCGCTCTTCGTGCCTTATCCTGCAGAACTGTGTGAGGAGGGCGGCGCCGTTACGGTGAGTTTTGCTGACCTCGAACATCTGACCCTCCCGGCGCCCACGCGGGAAGAAGCACTCATTAATGCGGCTACGGATCTGCTCCGGATACAGGCCCGGGCAGCCTGCGCGGGCAAGCGTCTGCCTCCGCCCGGTGCGGTGCAGGCCAACGATACCCGGAGGGTCTTAATCAGACCGCTCTGACGCCCGGAACTATTTCACGCATTCTGCCTTGCGCGGGGCTTCGTCCTCCTGCGGGTTAACGCCTGTCCGCTCCCCCCGGTCAGGCTCCATCACCTCACCCCGGAACACATATGCGATCTTCCGTTTTCTTCGCAGCCATGCTGCTGGCGGTAGCCACTTCCTGCCTGATGTTCATCAACCTAACCGCCCGCGACAACGTGGACCGCGTGACGCAGGGCCAGCAGGCGGGCCAGTTTCTCCAGTACGTCTCTGCATTTAACGACCTCTGGACGAGCAGCACTCCAGCCGACGGGGATGCTGCCGCGCGGATAACCCTGCCCGACTGGCTGCCCCGCAGCAGCACGATTCAGCTGCGCATCAGCGGCGGTGCGGGGTATGTCTTTATGCCTGCCAGCCCGGGAGTTTATGCCCAGCTGATGACAGACACCGAAAACAGTTCGCACTTTGGCCTGAGCGATGCGGCCGGTATCAACACGCCGTCCGGACGGCTTGCCCGGCCTGACTTTATTCCGGCCGGCTATGTGGTTTACGTGAGGTAATGCAATGCTGATTATTCCCGCTGTACTGATTTTCTCATTGATGCTCGCCTTCAACCTGCCGGCGCTCTATGCCGGTGCCCGCATTGCTGCCGAAGCCTCTGCGGCGGAAACGCAGGTTTATCCTGACGTGGCGCCCATCCGGCCGCTGCTGGCGATCGTGATGCTCTGCGGTGGCGTGTTCCCCGCCTGGCTGATGACGCACAACCCGGCCTTTGTCCTGTTCGTACTGCTGCTGGCCAGCGCCGCCTATATCGACTGCGTGACACAGTGGGTGCCCGACCTGATCATTTTCCTGCTCTCCTGGCTGGCGCTGTCCACGCTGCTGCCGGGCGGCTCTGATGCCATCCCCGCCCTGACGGGTGCCGCCGTCATGCTGCTGCCGGCGCTGCTGCTGAATCTCATCACCTGGATGCGGTCACAGCCGCCGGCACTGGCCTCCGGTGACCTGTACGTGCTGCCGGCCATTGGCGCCTGGCTGACCCCGACCTGGTCGGGCGCGTGTCTGGCCATGAGCCTGGTGCTGACCGCGATAGCGGGCCGGTTCGTACGCGGCGTGCCGTTTATCACCGTGCTTTATCCGGTCTTCGTGGCGGTGTCGCTATGTGGCGCGCTGTGATGATTTGCCTGCTGCTGATCGTGGCAGGCGTGACGGATGCGGCGAAAGTGCCGCCGGAGGCCGCACGCTGCTTTCGTGAGGCGGGCGTACGTTTCAGCGTTGACTGGCGGCTGCTGCAGGCCATCGCCGAAGTTGAAAGCGGACTGAACCCCGGCGCCATCGGGCTCAACAAAAAGAACGGCCGGGTGCTGAGCGAAGACCTCGGTATGATGCAAATCAACTCCTCCTGGCTGCCGGTGTTAAGCCCGATGGGCATAACCCGTGACGTGCTGCTCGGCAACGCCTGCCAGAACATTCACGTCGGCGCCTGGATACTGGCCAAAAACATCGCGCAGAACGGGGTGAACTGGACGTCAGTCGGGGCCTATAACGCCGGTTTTAAAAACGCGAACGAGCCGTTTCGCATGCGCTACGCCCGCAAGGTATATGCGCGCTATATCGAACTCACAGGAAACTGAATCATGCAGAAAGTAACGTTAAAGCGGGCGGGCATAGCAGCCAGCGTATTTTTTCTCGGCTGGTATTGCGCGGTGGGCTATCTGAGCTGGCAGTATGACGTTGACTTCTCACCCTGGCAGAAGGACGAGGCGTCCGTGCTACCCCTGACGCAGGCAATCTTCAGGCATCAATGTACCCGTGAGAACCAAACGTTAACTCGCGAAGCCGTCAAAGGCGATAAGGCTTTCGATGCTTTTAGCGCGGCGTGGTTCGGCTGCCTTTCCGACCGTTCTGACGCACTCATGCACAGTCTGTCGCTGGCCGTCACCGGATACAGTGACCTGAGCTGCAGGATGAAGGCCGAAAGTGAAGGGCGCCCTGATGATGCCTGCAAAAAGGCGCTCGATGAGCGGATACTGATGCACCGTGCGCTCAAAGAATTGCCTGCTGAATAACTACCCCTCCTGATGTCATAGCCACAGGCCCGGCTGCCCGGTGCCGGAGATTTCACCCATGCGAATCACCCACTTCTGGCGCACGCTGCTGTTGCTGGCGGCCGCGCTGTTTTTCTCCGCCACCGCACAGGCCTACTGCTTCCGCGAGGCCGGCGCCCGCTATCACGTGTCACCGCAGCTCCTGCGCGCCATCGCGCAGGTGGAAAGCGGCATGAACCCACACGCGGTCGGCTACAACCGCGACCGGCAGGGGCGCGTGACCAGCCGGGATTTCGGGCTGATGCAGATCAACTCCACGCACCTGGCAAAGCTCAAAGCCATGGGCGTTATCAGCGATGAACGCGACCTCCTGACGCAGCCCTGCCTTAACGTGCAGACGGGCGCCTGGATCCTCGCGCAGCACCTGCAGGTCTGCGGCCTGACCTGGCAGTGCCTCGGCAGCTACAACGCCGGATTTGCGGACGGCAATCAGGCCCGCCGCATGCTGTATGCGCGAAAAGTCTATTCCATCTGGCTGGCCAGCCGCTGAACGGCGCCGCCTGCTCACCCTTCTGAAGACCGGCAACCCCCGGAGACACCATGAATAAACACCTTATTACCGCGCTGCCGGTGCTGCTGCTGTGCGGCTGTCAGCTGCCCGCGCAACAGCACGCAGCCGCTCCGGCTGCGGCACAGACCACCCCGCCACCCCGGACAGCGCTGCAGATGACGCAGCTCTGGACCCAGGGCGACCTCGACGCCGGCACGCCGCTGCCGGTGGCGTCCGTCCGGGCCGACAGCGACCGCGTTACGTTCAGCTGGGACGGTGACGCGGTGGAGCTCCTGAGCCAGCTCGCCCGGGCGCGCGGGCAGTCCTTCAGCTACACGGGCGTGCGCCTGCCGCTGCCCGTGAACATCGACGTGCAGGGCGTTACCTATGCCAACGCGATGCGCATGATTGAGATGCAGACCGCCTGGCGCGCCACGGTCGTCACCTACCCGGGGCAGATGGTGCTGCAGTTCATGCCGTCTCTGCCAGCCGTTCAGACCCGCCACGCGAAGGGGAACCGCCGATGAAAGCCCGACTCACCGTCCTGCTGCTGCCCGCGCTGCTGGCGGGCTGCGCGGGATTTCACTTCACGAAGGCGGCCCCCGCGCCCGGGCCGGACGGCGCACCGCCGCCGGGTCCTGAGGCCTACCTGTCGCCGCGAGAGCGCGACACGTCTGACGTGTCCGATAACCGCCGCCAGATGCTGACCGAGGGCGGGCGCACCACCGGCTTTCGCGGCGGCAAGGCGCAGCGCGCGTGGGAGCTCCGGCGTGACCTGGAGGCGCGCGCGAAGCAGCTGGATGCCACCTATGACTTCCGCCCACTTATCAGCGCCCGCGGCTGGCTGCCGCCGGTCATCACCGAGGCCGTGGACGTGGCGCACGTCACCCCCGACCAGATACGCACCGCGAGCCACGTGTACGAAATCATCCAGCCCGAGCGCTTCGTGAGCAATCCGCCGACGTGGCGGGGCTGGCTGATGGCCGGACTCAGCACCGTGCCGCCGGACGAGCCGGTGGGCGGGCTGATACCGGAGAACGGCGTGCAGCGCGACATCTGGCAGGCGGCAGTAAATGAAGGCTGGGCGGAAGGGCGCCAGAGCGCCGACGAGACGCTGGAGGCCAACGTCAACCGCCTGACGCGCGACTACAACGGCATGCTGCAGTACGTGCTGCTGCGCCGTCAGAACCTCATTACCGCCCCGGTGGTCACCGAGCGTCAGCAGACGGTCACCGGCGACAGCAACAAGCTCACCACCGGCGACCGCGAGCGTCGCCTGGAGTCACGCGCCGGCTTTGTCACCGACAAGGCGAAGTGGAAGCCGGTCATCAATACGGAGAAGCGCTGATGTCAGCCTCAGGACTGGAACTTTACGACTTTGGCAGCGGGCTGAACGCCGACGCGCTGCGCGGCTTTATGGTGTGGTGCGCACGCAATAACGTGAGCGACATTCACCTGCAGGGCGACAACCACTTCGTAGTGGGCCGCTACGGCCGCCTGCTCAGGGCGAGCCCCTTCGCGGTGGCGGACGACACCCTGTCCAAGCTGATGGACGAGGTGTTTACCCCGGAGCTTCGCCCGAAGGTGCGCGGCGGGGTCGCCATTGACCGCGCAATGCAGCTCGACGGCGACATGACCGGCCGCTGGGGCCTGAACCGCGGCGAGCGCATCCGCTTTCGCGTCAACCTGCTGCAGGGGACGGCGGGGCGTCAGGACAGCACCATCGGCTGGACAATGCGCGTCATTCCGTCCGATATCCCGCCGCTGGAGAGCCTCGGCCTTGAGCCGGACCTGATGGCCAACCTCCTGCCGGCCAAAGGCATGGGGCTCTGGGGCGGCATTACCGGCTCAGGTAAAAGCACGTCGCTGGCGGCGACCTACCGCTACTGCCTGGACACGGACCCGGACCGCAAGGTCACCACCAAAGAGGACCCGATCGAGTTCATCCTCGGACGGCCGGACGACGTGCTGCCGCCCCTGCAGTCGCAGGTCGGCAGGGACATTCCCGACTTCGCCAGCGGCATCCGCGCTGACCTCAGACGCGCGCCGTCGGTCATCGGGGTGGGGGAGATGCGCGACCGCGAAACCATTGACGTGGGCATCCGCGCCGGGCAGCTCGGCCACCTGACGCTGTCCACCACGCACATCGACTCACCCGGCGAGGCGTTTCCGCGCCTCATCAACGAGTTTCCGCACGAGAGTCGCGACTCTCTGGCCTGGTCGCTGCTGGGCGTGCTGCAGTACGTGGTGGTGCAGACGCTGCTGCGCACCACTGACGGAAAGCGCGTGGCGGTGCGCGAGTACATCCTTTTTGACTACTACCTGCGCGAGAAGCTTGCCGGCATGCCGTGGTCGCAGTGGGGCGCGCACATCAACAACATTATCCGGCTGGAAAAGCGCCGCATCGTGGATCAGGCGTGGCAGCTGTACCGCACGGGCCGCATCGCCGAATCCGAGCTGGCGGTGGTGATGTCGCCGCCTCAGCGCCGCGAGTTTGAGGAGGGCCGTGCATGAGTGAGTTCAGAAAAGAGGATTACCCGCCGGGGTTCTGGCGGTGGGCGGGCAGCCCGCTGAGCTTTCTCGGCATCCCCGCCTGGCTGTTTCTGCTTTATCTCTTCTGGTTCCGCTTTCCCGCCATGAACACGATTTACGTCGTGACCGGCATCATCGCCGTGTTCCGCCTGCTGAAAGCCTTCGGTTGGGGCGTCACCGAGCTGCTGACGCGTTTTGCCCGCATTGCACGCGGCAAAAGCCTGAGCGGCCGTCCCTGGTGGTACCGGCGCTACACCGACGGTGAGTAGCCGTCTCTGACCCTGTAACAGGAGGCATCATGAGTACAGCTGACTACCCGGTATGGCTTGCGGTCCTGCCGGACCAGCGCGACGCCGCGCGCGCCGACGCCGGAAAGCACCCGGACGGGGGCAACGCCATCACGTGGGATAAAGAGGCGCAGCTCTGGTACGCGCGCCCGGGCGCCGACCTGAGCCGGCTGCAGAAGTGGCTGCCGGACCGCAGCATCCGCAGCAGCGGCGGCGGCGACCCGCAGTCGGAGTTTCTGGACGCGCTGACCAGCGGCGGTCTGGTGCTGGACGGCCTGCCGGTGATGGACGGACGGCGACACCGCGTGCCGGTGGCGGACGGGAAAAAAGGGAACAAAGACGGCGTCTATCGCGGTTTTCTCGACGGCGTGAAGCCCGGCGGCTGGTTCATCAACTACCACCGCGCCGAGAACGACAAGGACATCACGCGCTGGAGGGCCAGCAGCGGCGGAGCAGGAAAAGCTGACCCGCTGGCGCGCGTGCACATCCGCGCGGTGATGCGTCAGTCGCAGGATGACTTTGCCCGCGAGCAGGCCGCGCTTTACGCGCAGCAGACCGCAAAGGCAAAGGCGCTGTATGAGCGGCTGCCGGCGGCCGACCCGGCGCACGGCTATCTGGTGCGCAAGGGCATCACGGTGGCGGATGACGTGCGCCAGACGCGCAACGGCGCGCTGGTCGTGCCGTTCGGTGACGCAGACGGCGCGTTTCGCACGCTGCAGTACATTCCGCCCGACGGTGAGAAGTTCCTGTTTAAGGACGCCCCCAAGGCCGGGCACTTCCGCGTGGAGGGCGGTGAGCTGCGCAACGGCGAGCCCGTCCTGTACGCGGAGGGCTACGCCACCGCGCGCAGCCTGCACATGGTCACCGGCCGTCCGGTCGTGATGACCATCGACGCCGGCAACATGGAGACGGTGGCGAACGTACTGAAGGACCGCTACCCCGACAGCCCGCACCTGTTTATGGCCGACGTTGACCACACCAAAGACATCAATAAAGGCGTGCTGTCGGCAAACCGCGCCGCAGCGGCGACCGGCGGCGCCGTGCTGCTGCCGGACCTGACGGCCGCCGAAATCGAGCGCGGCTTTACCGACTTTAACGACCTGCACCTGTTCCGCGGCGCTGAGCGCCTGCGCGAAACGCTGCTTCCCGACATTGCTCAGGCTCTTGAGCAGCTCAACCATAAGGATGCCCCCATGGCCACACCTGACGACGCACAGCCAGCGCCGGACAATCTTTCCGCCGCGTCCCCGGACGCCGCAGCGGACTCCACTCCAGCCCGCCGCTCCGGTGCCGCCAGAGAGAAAACGGATGAAATTCTGAAGCTGCGCGATGAGGGGCTGAAGCCCGCGCAGATTGCGGAGCAGCTCGGCATCGGGCAGACCAGCGTTTACCGCATCCTGAAGGCGCAGCAGCCTGAAGCCGCGCCAGCCACACCGCCAGCGCCGGCTGCCGCTGACGTGCCGGCCAGCAGGGTGAATGATTCACCCGCTGCGCCTGTGCGTGACACGATCACCCTGTACCACGGCTCACCGGCCACCTTCAGCGCCGTTGACCCTGAAAAAATTGGTCTGGGTCAGAACTTCATGGGCCGCGGATTTTATACCGATAACTCCGTTACGGGCGTGCAATATGCGATGGAGGAGATCAACCACCCGGACTATCACGTGTATGAACTGGAGATACCCTCTCATTCGGTGATTCTGGACCGCTGGGACAGTTCCTCACTCACGGATGCGCTGCGGGACCGGATAAGAGAGGCCGGGAAAACGGTCGATCAGGAGCTGACAGCGAAAGGGGAGACCTCTCGTCTGGGGTATGGAGATCTGCTCGCCGGCTGCGAGAAAATCGATGCGCCATTTTTTCAGTATGCCAGCAGCCCTGAAGGGATGCGTATTCTGAAAGAGGCAGGCATTGATGCCCTGAAAGACAACAGCTATATCGCCATCGTCAACACTGACCTCATCGATAACGTCCGGCTGCGCTTTGCAGAAGGGGCGTCAAGAGCCGAAATGGCGCAATACATTGAAAGGGCGTCAGATAATGCCGCTCAGGACGCGTCAAGGCTGTCGGAAATCCTGCAGGAAAAACCGGATGTGTCGGTTCATTATGACGCCATCCGTTCAGAGCTGGTCAGTCTGGCCAGCGCGCAGAACAAGCCAGAGGAAGCTGAAAGGCTGACCGCTCTGCTCAGGCATACGCTGGTTGAAACGGCTGATAATCCCCCTGACAGGAAAACGGCGATCACCCCGTTAAACCGGCTCTATGCGGAAGCGGTCAGAAGCCTTGATCTGAAATACGATGACAGTGCTGCCCGGCTGGGTCAGCTGGTCGACAGCGCTGTCAGCAATATGAATCCTGATCAGAAACCCGCGGCGGAACCGTTCAGACCGGAACCGGTGGCTGCTGAACCGGTTGCCGCGGTTCAGGACAGTCCGGCCCCCGAAGCGCCGCAGACGACTCCTGCTGATGCAGCTGACGTCACCGCAGTGCCAGATCCGGTCGTTCCGGCGCCTGCTGTGGCAGAGGCGCCCGCCGTTCCCCACCCGCAGCCGGCACCCGCAGCGCCAGCTGCTGCACCGGTGGCGGAGGCTGATAGCCTGCGCGCACCGCCGGCGATACAGGGCGAGCTGCGCGGAG